>NZ_JAMYQZ010000015.1:0-88443 GCF_040321145.1 Mesorhizobium sp. M0514 | reverse complement strand
CTGCCGGCCAATGGCCGGCAGGCCAGAGGGGGGTGTGCCGAAGCGCTTGCATCGAGGATTGGCCTTAGCCGTATCCATGTTCGTTTCGACTTGCTCCCCCGCCTCCGCCGATCCCCTGCCCGCCGGCTTCGTCCGCCTGGCTGATGTCGATCCCTCGATCCGCCAGGACATCCGCTATGCCCGCCTGGAAAATTTCCTGCATCGCAAGACCGATGGCTACGACGCCCCAATCTGCATCCTCACGAAGCAAGCTGCGCAAGCGCTGTCCGGTGTGCAGAAAGCGCTCGCCGCCGATGGCCTGACGCTGGTCGTCTTCGACTGCTACCGCCCGGCCCGCGCCGTTGCCGACATGGGCAAATGGACCAGAGAGGGCGGCCCGCCCGATCCGCAATGGTACCCTCAGGTGCAGCGCGGCGACCTCATCGCCAAGGGCTATATCGGCGAATTGTCCACCCATTCGCGCGGCTCGACCGTCGATGTCGCCATCGCCCGCAGCGACGGCAAGAACAAGTCATCTGCCGCTTGCGGCGCGGCCGGCGCCGGCACGCTCGATTTCGGCACCAGCTTCGACTGTTTCGACCCGGCAAGCGAAACCGCACATCGCCCATTGGCGGCAGAAGCGGCGGCAAACCGCAAAAGGCTGCTCGACGCCATGCGCGCCGGCGGCTTCAAGAATTATGCGCGCGAGTGGTGGCACTACACGCTTCGGGATGAGCCGTTTCCAAAACTGCGCTTCGATTTTCCCATCACTGCGGGCTGAAGTGCCCGGTGCTACAGCGAGCCTTCCCTCGCTCGGCCTTGCTTCTGCGGTGTCAGATCCTAGATAGCGTCAAACCGTCCGGATTTGGGTTAGACCAATATGAGGAAAATATTTCCTTCTGAAACCCAATATCGGCGAAAATTTCCTTCGAGCGGACAAAAAAGGCAACGTTGAATGCATCTAATTTCTATCAATTCGATAGAGTTCAGCCGTCATCAACGGAGGCGGAAATGACCAAACCTCATTTCAAGAAACTGCTCGGCGCACTGGTCGCCACATCGATCCAGTTCGGCACGCTCGGTTTCGCGTTTGCCGATACGACCATTCTGAACGTGTCCTACGACCCGACACGCGAACTCTACAAGGCCTATGACGAAGCCTTCGTCGCACACTGGAAGGCCGAGACCGGCGAGACGGTTACCATCCAGCAATCGCATGGTGGATCGGGCGCCCAGGCCCGCGCCGTGATCGACGGCCTCGATGCCGATGTGGTCACGCTGGCGCTGGAGGGCGACATCAACGCCATCGTCACCAAGTCGAAGAAGATCAATCCGGACTGGCGCAAGAAATTCGAAAACAATTCGGCGCCTTACACCTCGACCATCATCTTCCTGGTCCGCAAGGGCAACCCGAAGGGCATCCACGACTGGAGCGATCTGGTCAAGGACGGCGTCCAGGTGATCACGCCGAACCCCAAGACCTCCGGCGGTGCGCGCTGGAACTACCTTGCCGCCTGGGCCTATGCCAACGCCAATGATGGCGGCGACGAAGCCAAGAACAAGGAATTCGTCGGCAAACTCTACGCCAATGCTCCGGTGCTCGACACCGGTGCACGCGGCTCGACGGTCACCTTCGCGCAAAAGGGCATCGGCGACGTGCTGATCGGCTGGGAAAACGACGCCTATCTGGCGCTCAATGAATTCGGAGCCGACAATTTCGAGATCGTCTATCCCCCGACCTCGATCCTGGCCGAGCCGCCGGTGGCGATCGTCGACGCCAATGTCGATGCCAAGGGCACCCGCAAGGTCGCCGAAGCCTATCTCGGCTGGCTCTATTCCAAGGAAGCCCAGACGATCATCGCCAAGAACCACTATCGTCCGGCCAAGCCCGAGTTGGTGGATGCGGCTGACATTCCGAAGAGGCCCGAAATCAAGCTGATCTCCATCGACGATCCGCTTTTTGGCGGCTGGAAGAAGGCACAGCCTTATCATTTCGGCGACGGTGGTATATTCGACCAGATCTACAAGCCGGCCCAGTAGGATTTAGATCAGGACGACATGACCATAGCACCCGCCAAGGCGGGGTGGCGATTCAGACAGCCGAGTGTCATTCCGGGTTTCGGATTGACGCTCGGCTTCTCGCTTGCCTACCTCACGCTCATCATCCTCATCCCCCTGTCGGGCCTGATCTGGCGCTCGGCAGCCCTCGGCTGGACCGATTTCTGGGCGATCGTCACCGACCGCCGGACCATCAACGCACTCGAAATCAGCTTCGGCACAGCCTTCATCGCAGCCGCCGTCAACGTCGTCTTCGGCACGCTCGTCGCCTGGGTGCTGGTGCGCTACCGTTTCCCCGGCCGCCGCGTCGTCGACGCCATGGTCGACCTGCCCTTCGCGCTGCCGACGGCGGTAGCCGGCATTGCGCTGACCACGCTTTATGCGCCCAATGGCTGGATCGGCCATCTCCTGGCGCCGCTCGGCATCAAGGTCGCCTACACGCCGCTCGGCATCGTCGTGGCGCTCGTCTTCATCGGCCTGCCCTTTGTCGTGCGCACGGTGCAGCCGATCATGGAGGAGATCGACAAGGAAGTGGAGGAGGCCGCCGCGACGCTCGGCGCCAACCGCTTCCAGATCATCACCCGCATCCTGTTTCCCGGTCTGGCGCCGGCCATCATCACCGGCTTCTCACTCGCCTTCGCGCGCGGCGTCGGCGAATACGGCTCGGTCATCTTCATCGCCGGCAACCTTCCCTACAAGTCGGAGATCGCACCGCTTCTGATCGTCATCCGGCTCGAGGAGTACAATTATCCGGCGGCCACCGCGATCGCGGCGATCATGCTTTTGCTGTCGTTCGTGATGCTGCTGGTCATCAACCTGGCGCAGTCATGGAGTCGCAAGCGCTATGGCTGACCCCGAGATCAAATCCTACGAACCGCATCACGAGAGCCGGTCGGCGGCGGTGACCGAAAGCCGGCCGGTGCGGCTGCTGCTGATGGCGGTGGCCTTCGCCTTCCTCGCCATCTTCCTGCTGCTGCCGCTGATCATCGTCTTCCACGAGGCGCTGGCGAAAGGCATTGGCGCCTACACGGAATCGCTCTCCAATCCCGATACGCGCTCGGCGATCCGGCTGACGCTGCTGGTGGCGGTGATCGCCGTGCCGCTCAACGTCGTCTTCGGCATTTCGGCTGCCTGGGCGATCGCCAAGTTCGAGTTCAAGGGCAAGGCTTTTCTAACCACGCTGATCGACCTGCCCTTCTCGGTCTCGCCGGTCATTTCCGGCCTGGTCTATGTCCTTTTGTTTGGCGCTCAGGGACTGTTCGGTGAATGGCTGAAGGCGCACGGCATCCAGATCTTGTTCGCCGTGCCCGGCATCGTGCTCGCGACCATCTTCGTCACCTTCCCCTTCGTTGCCCGCGAACTCATCCCGCTGATGCAGGAACAGGGCAACGGCGACGAGGAAGCCGCGCTCTCTCTCGGCGCCAACGGCTGGCAGACCTTCTGGTACGTGACGCTGCCCAACGTCAAATGGGGATTGCTCTACGGCGTGCTTTTATGCAACGCCCGCTCGATGGGCGAATTCGGCGCGGTCTCGGTCGTGTCGGGCCACATACGCGGGCTGACCAACACCATGCCGTTGCATGTCGAAATCCTCTACAACGAGTACAACGCCGTCGGCGCTTTTGCCGTCGCTTCGCTGCTTGCCGGCCTGGCGCTGGTCACGCTGGTCTTGAAAACACTTCTAGAGATGCGCTACGGCGCCGAGATCGCCGCGACGCGCGGGCACTGACTAAATGCATGTCGCCCAAGACTGGGAACCGGTTTTGCGACAACGACATGCACCAAATTACTGAGGGATCTACATGGAAGTTCGCGTTGCCAACGTACGCAAGGAGTTTGACCGGTTTCCGGCCCTCCATGACGTATCGCTTGACATCAAGTCGGGTGAGCTGATCGCGCTGCTTGGGCCATCCGGCTCCGGCAAGACGACGCTGCTGAGGCTTATCGCCGGCCTGGAGCGGCCGACGCGCGGAAAGATCTTCTTCGGCGACGAGGACGCCTCGCACCGCTCGATCCAGGAGCGCAATGTCGGCTTCGTCTTCCAGCACTATGCGCTCTTCCGGCACATGACGGTCGCCGACAATATAGGCTTCGGCCTCAAGGTCCGGCATGGACCGTCGCGACCACCGGCGGCCGAAATCCGCCGACGCGCCTCCGAACTGCTCGATCTCGTTCAGCTTTCCGGCCTGGAAAAGCGCTATCCGGCGCAACTTTCCGGTGGCCAGCGCCAGCGCGTGGCGCTCGCCCGGGCCATGGCCATCGAGCCCAAGGTGCTGTTGCTCGACGAGCCGTTCGGCGCGCTCGATGCGCAGGTGCGCCGGGAACTCCGCCGCTGGCTGCGCGAGATCCATGACCGTACCGGCCACACCACCGTCTTCGTCACCCACGACCAGGAAGAGGCGCTCGAGCTTGCCGACCGCGTCGTGGTGATGAGCCAGGGCCGCATCGAGCAGGTCGGCTCCGCCGACGAGATCTACGACACGCCGAACTCGCCCTTCGTCTACTCCTTCATCGGCGAATCGAGCATGCTGCCGGTCAAGGTTGAGAATGGCGAGATCTGGCTCGCCGACCGTCCGATCGGCGTGTCGGCGCAGCACGCACCCGAGGGCGATGCGACGCTGTATTTCCGCCCGCACGATATCGAACTGCTCGACGGCTGCAGCGGCTGCATCGCCGGCACGGTCGCCGCCAGCCGCCGCGTCGCCGGCACAAGACGCGTCGAACTGGAAATCGGCGGCGAGCGCCAGCGCGTCGAGATCGAACTGCCTGTGGACCATCCTGCGGCGCAGAAGAGCCGGGTGGCGTTCAGGCCGAGGCGCTGGAAGCTTTTCCCGGCGGCATAGACATCGATCCGGCGCTACTCCAGCCAGTTCTCGACCGTCAGGCCCTTGATCCGACGGAACTCAGCGGTGTTGGCCGTCACCAGTGTCGTCCCCAACACACAGGCATGGGCAGCAATGAAAAGATCATTGTGGCCGATTGGCTGGCCTCTGGCCTCCAGCTCGGCACGAAATGCTCCGTATTCGTTATCCATCCGCACATCGAGCGGCAACACAGGAATCTCGGCGAGCAATTCCTCCACCTTGGCGAGCAGCTTGGCCGATCTCTTCCGGGCGCAGCCATAACGCAGCTCCGAGGCGACAACGATGCTGGTGCACAGGGCACCGTCTCCCGCGCGAACCGCCGTACTGGCAGCCTTGCCGGCAGGGTTTCGGATCATGTCGCTGAGAATGTTGGTGTCCAGCATGAACCGCATCAAAAGATATCCTCGGGCCCGACGGGCGCATCACGGATAACCGGAAAATCGTCTTCGGGGCCAAGCGGCGGCTCTTTCGCCCATTGGGCAAGGAGCGCGACGAGGCCGGGTTTGCGGACCGGCTCGATGATCAGCCGGTCGCCATCGCGGCTGATCAGGACCTTCTCGCCAGGCAGCTCGAATTCGACAGGAATGCGAACCGCCTGACTGCGGTTGTTGCGAAACAACTTCGCCTCCCTGGGCGGTGGTATTGAGTGACGGTGCTGCGGCATGGCAGCCTCCCCTATCTGTTCCACTTGTATATGCCACTTGTATATGCCATTTGTATATGCCACTCGGCTTCGAATTGCAAACCACAGAAAAGCCCAACGCATCGGCATTTCGGCTGGAATGAAATTTCGCCGATAACTTGCTTCAGCGATTTCTTTTTCGCTGCAATGCCATACGTCTGCCCCGTGTGCCTCGCAGTACACCCTCCGGCCCGGCTATGTTCTGGCAACGCATTGCACATCGGAGCCTGTTTTCATGAAGCGTTTTTTGCTCAGCGTAGCCGCCGCCGGCCTGATCCTCGCCTCTTCGCAGGCCTGGTCGGCCGACAAATTGCTCAACGCTTCCTATGATGTCGGCCGCGAACTGTTCGTCCAGATCAACAAGGCTTTCACCGCCGGCCATCCCGGCGTCACGGTCGACCAGTCGCATGCCGGCACTTCGGCGCAGGCACGCGCCATTGCCGAAGGCTTGGGCGCCGATGTCGTCACCTTCAACCAGGTCACCGACATCGACTTTCTGGTCAAGAAAGGCCTCGTCTCCGCCGACTGGCAGAAGGATTTCCCCGACAACGCCTCGCCCTTCTATTCGCTCCCTTCGTTTCTCGTCCGCGCGGGCAACCCCAAGCACATCAAGGACTGGAACGACCTCGTGCGCGACGACGTGCAGGTGATCTTCCCCAACCCCAAGACCTCGGGCAATGCGCGCTACACCTATCTGGCCGCAACCGCCTACGCCAAGGAAGCCTTCAAGGGCGACGACGCCAAGGTGAAGGAGTTCGTCACCAAGCTGTTCAACAACGTGCCGATCTTCGACACCGGCGGGCGCGCCGCCACCACCACCTTCGTGCAGCGCGAGATCGGCGACGTGCTGATCACCTTCGAGTCGGAAACGCGCGGCATCCGCAAGGAGTATGGCAACGACAAGTTCGAACAGGTCACGCCAGCGGTCAGCCTGCTCGCCGAATTCCCGGTGGCGATCGTCGACAAGGTCGCCGACGAGCACGGCAGCCGTGACCTCGCCAAGACCTATCTCGACTTCCTCTACACGCCCGAGGGCCAGACCATCGCGGCTGAAAATGGCCTGCGTGCCCGCAACGCTGCAGTCGCGGCAAAATACAAGGCCGACTTCCCCGATGTCCGCCTGCTGACGGTGGAAGACGTCTTTGGCGGCTGGGACAAGGTACAGAAGGAGCACTTCGCCGCCGGCGGTCTGCTCGACCAGACCTATGGCAGCCGCTGATATCAGCAGCGTTCGACCTCACCTCACAAGAAAGCCGGCGCTTTGCCGGCTTTTTCGTTTTCGCGCGCCGACAAACGGCTTTCATGCGGAATCTGTCGCGATCGGCGAAAAACGTTACAAAGAATCAACGCCTTTGTGCCTAACGTCTCAACCGGGCGGCTTGTTCTACGCGAAACCGGGTTGTTCAGGCGAAACGTCATGATTTGCACACAAACAACCGCCAGATGCGGGTGGTTGGGGTTTTCATGAACTGAAGCGGGCATGCTTACCAAAAAAGGCAAATATGGCCTCAAGGCCCTCGTGCATCTTTCCGGCCTGCCGGTCGGCCAGCTTGCATTCGTCAACGACATCGCGATCGCCAACAACATCCCGAAGAAATTCCTGGATGCCATTCTGGGCGAGCTGCGCAATGCCGGTTTCGTCCTCAGTCGCAAGGGCAAGGAAGGCGGTTATCGCCTCGCCCGGCCGGCTTCCGAAATCAAGATCGGCCACGTCGTGCGCGTGCTGGACGGCCCGCTCGCTCCCATACCCTGCGCCAGCCGCACGCAATACCAGCGCTGCGAGGATTGCGACGAGGCGACCTGCCAGGTCCGGCACATGATGCTGGAAGTGCGCCAGGCGATCGCCGAAGTGCTGGACAATCGCAGCCTCGCCGCCATGCGCGACGCCGACAATGATGATTTTCCGGTCGAGCTGACATCGCAGATCTAAATTAGAGCATGGTCCCGAAAAGTGCGAAGCGGTTCGGACAAGATCATGCTGAAATGAGAGTCCTCAGACCAGGCCGAGCTTGCCGGCCAGGCCGACGCGCTGGATTTTGCCGGTGGGACCCTTGGGTATCTCCTGGAGAAACAGGATGTGGCGCGGCACCTTGAACTCGACGATCCGGCTGCGCGCGAAATCACGAATCTGCTCGGCATCGGCGGTGGCGCCCTCGGCCAGCACGATGGCCGCACCCACCTCTTCGCCGAGCATGGCGTGCGGCACGGCGAAGGTCACCGCCTGCGCCACCAGCGGATGATCGAGCAGCACATTGTCGACCTCGAGCGGCGAGATCTTTTCGCCGCCGCGATTGATGATCTCCTTCAGCCGCCCGGTGATCTTCAGATCGCCATCCTCGTCGATGAGGCCCTGGTCGCCGGTGCGGAACCAGCCATCGCTGAAGGCAGCTTCATTGGCCACCGGATTGTCGAGATAGCCATCATGGATGTTGGCGCCGCGCACCGCGATCTCGCCCTTTTCACCCGCCGGCAGGATCGTCCCCTTGTCGTCCAGGATCGTCACCTGCGGACCCGCAGGCAGGCCGACCGAGCCTGGCTTGCGGCGTGCCGGCGGCAGGCCATTGGATGTCATCTGGTGCGCCGCCTCGGTCATGCCATAGGCCTCGACCACCGGACAGCCGAAGACGCGCTCGAGGTCGCGGAACACGGTGTCGGGAAGCGCTGCCGAAGACGAGCGAATGAAGCGCAGCCGCGCAGCCGCGATGGTTTCGCCATGGCGGGCGGCGCGCGCCAGGATCGCCTGATGAATGGTCGGCACCGCGGTGTACCAGCTCGGCCGGAAGTCGCCCAGCCAGCCGTGGAATTTGAGCGGGTTGAAGCCCGGCGTGCAGACAACAGCGCCGCCGACTGCCAGCTGTGCGCTGAGCGCCGCCATCAGCCCGTGAATATGGAACAGCGGCATCACGTTGAGACAGATATCGTTTGCCGACAGCGCCAGGGTGCTGGCGATGTTGGCCATCGATGCCTGCAGATTGCGCTGCCGCAAGCCGACGATCTTCGGCCGCGCCGTGGTTCCCGATGTGTGCAGGACAAGCGCGAAATCGTCGGGTCCGTTGAGCTGCGCTTCGTCTAGGCGGGCCTCGCCGGCAGCCTCCACCTCGGCGTCGCCCGCCAGGAGAAACTCGCCGGCCTTGGCGCCGTCAGTCACGACGACGTCGAGCACCGCAATGCCGAGCCCCTTTGCGGCGTTGCGCGCGGCATCGCCCATGCCTTGTCCGCACAGCAGCAGCTTCACATCGAGATCGCCGAGATAGAAGCGGAATTCGTCTTCGCCGTAAGCCGGATTGAGCGGCGCAGCCGTCGCCAGCGCCGAGACCGCCAGGAAACAGGCCGCCATTTCCGGGCCGTTGGGCAAGACGATGCCCACGGCCGTGCCGTGGGCAACGCCACGCCTGGCGAGATCGCCGCAGAGCTTGTCGACAAGATTGGCGAGGCCGGCAAAGCTCAGGGATGGCCGGTCCGGCGCCATCAGCGCCACCGCAGCCGGCCGCCAGGGCCCCAGTTGGGGAAGTGCTACCGATAGGGCCTGTTTCAAGTTCGAACCCTGAATGGCGTTCACCATGGCCTTGCCGGCGCCGATTGCGCGCCCGTGGCAGACGAAGTAAAGCGATTTCCGGACGCACGCAAGAACAGGTGGACACCGATCGGATGAGGCTGCCGTGGTTGGGAAAATCCCGGAAAGCCGACCGGACACCATCGTCCGCCGTCATTTATCATACGGAAATCATCGCCGACATCCTGGTGCCCGAACGCGCCGAGCATGTCCGCTTCTTCAGCCGCAAGCAGGTTCGCGCCGGCAAGTTGCGCACCTTCAACAACAGGGATTTCCGCGAGCTGCTGCTGGCCGCCTTCTATCTCGGGGTCGCGGCATTGCTACCGGTCAATTGGTGGGCCGCGATCTGCAGCCGCGTATCGGGGCTGCGCCTCAAGCGCCATATCCGCAAGGATTTCGTGCGCTACGCCGCCGCGACGCGCGCCGTGCTCGGCAATGGCATCGATGCGCAAAAGCAGTTCAGGGCCTTGCTCTGCGCCAACCACCGTCGGCGTCTGCTGCTTGCCGCGCATCTCATCGGCCGCCGGTGGTCGCCTGATATCCGGCTGGAAGGCCTGGAAGGTCTGGAAGCGGCGCTGAAGCGCGGCCACGGCGCTATCATCTGGTGCGATCAGTTCACGGCCCAGACCATAATCGGCAAACGCGCTCTCCATGAAGCCGGAATCGAGACACACCAGCTCAGCGTCAGGGCTCACGGCATATCCGATTCGACCTTCGGCTTGCGCTTCCTGAACCCGCCGATGGTTCGGGTCGAGAACCGTTTCCTGAAAAGCCGGATCGTGTTCGACCGCAGCGACGCCTACCAGGTCACCGGCCGGATCCAGAAGATCCTTGGCAGCAACGGCGTGGTGTTGGTGACCAACACGGTGCATGCCGGCTCGACATTCACCGAAGTCGGCCTTGGCGAGAGCGGCTGGACCCACCTGGCTTCGGCGCCGACGAATTTCGCTGCCAGAGGCAAGGCGGCGCTGTTTTCCATGTCGACCTTCGAGACCGATCCGTTCCGCCAATACCGCGCCGTCCTAAGTCCCGAACTGGTGCCGGCCCCGGCAGAGGCCGGCGAGCCCGCGACCAGAGCCGGCGGCGCCAAGAACACGGCGCTTCAGGCCGAGTACATATTGCTCAAGCGCGACCGCTTGCTGGAGGCGTTGAAACTCTATCCCGAGCAAATGATGGTCTGGTCAGGCCATGACCGGTTCACCGAACGGCCGGAAACCGCCTTGCCCGACGAGGGTGGTTCATGATTTTGCGCCGGCCAGCAGGCTGGCAACGGCGGTGACGATCTCAGCCACTGGAAGTGTGGCGTCGGCCGTCAGCGCCCGCTCGTCGGCGCCAGGCGGTTCAAGGATGGCGAACTGGCTTTCGACCAGGCTTGCCGGCATGAAATGCCCCTTGCGGCTGGCGACACGCTGCTTGGCGGTAGCGGGATCGATCTCCAGATAGATGAAAACGATATCCCGGCGGAAGCCGCGCAGACGATCGCGGTAGCTGCGCTTCAGCGCCGAGCAGGCGGCAACCACGATTTGGCCGCCGCCGGTCAGGTCGGCGATCCGCTCGCCGATGGCATCGAGCCAGCCCTCACGCAGTTGATCTGTGAGCGGCTCACCGCTCGCCATGCGGGCGACGTTTTCGGGCGGGTGCAGCCTGTCGCCTTCGACAAAGACGGCCCCTTCCTCTGCTGCCAATGCCTTGCCGACAGCCGACTTTCCGCAGCCGGCGACGCCCATCACCACAATGGCCCGGGGCACTGAGCCGGTAGCGCCCATTGGCGCCTGTGCCGTCTCTTCGTCCACGGTCAGCGGCTTGCCGGCGCGCGGCCGTAGAGCAGGAGCATGGCAACGATGACCAGGCCATAGACGATCTGCCGCCCCGCCTCCGGCATCTGCATGACCGAGAGGATGGACTGCAGGAGCGTGATCAGAATGACACCGGCGACGGTGCCGAGATAGGAGCCGCGGCCACCCAGGATGGAGGTGCCGCCCAGAACCACGGCGGCGATCGACGGCAGGAGATAGGCATCCCCCATCGATTGCGCCGCCTTGGAGGCATAGCCGGCGAGAAGCACCCCGCCAAAGGCGGACAGCCCGCCTGAGATAGCGAAGGCGATCATCACCACGCGCCTTGTATCGATGCCGGAGAGATAGGCGGCACGCTCGCGGTTGCCGATGCCGTAGACGGTGCGGCCGAAGCTGGTGCGGGACAGCACGAACACCATCGCGGCACCAATCAGCGCCCAGATGATGACGGCGTTAGGCACGCCAGGAATGGTAAAACCTGTCGCAAGATAGCGCATGGCGCCGGTGGCCGAATCCTGTGGCGAGTAGCCGCCGGTATAAACGACCATGAGCCCCTGAGCGACAGCGTTGGTTGCGAGCGTGATGATCATCGAGGGTATGCGCAGATAGGCGACGCCAAAGCCGTTGACGATGCCGATCAGCACCCCGCAGAAGATGCCGAACGGGATGGCCAGCGCCACACCGATCGGGCCATAGGCCGCAGCCGCACACGCCATCATCGCGCCCGCCGCCACCGCCCACGGCACCGACAGGTCGATCTGGCCTAGCAGGATGACCAGCATCATGCCTGTGGCGATGACGCCGAGGAACGAGGCCACCTTGAGCTGCTGCAAGAGATATTCAGGCGACAGAAAGCTCCTGGAATAGAGGCTGCCTAGGAACAGCAACAGCACGATGCAGGCGAAGGCCGTCAGCACCGCCGGATCGGCGCGGCGGATGAATTTCGGCATGCGGCCGGCTATGCCTCCCAACGTCGTTTCGCTCACAGGAACCACTCCAGCCGGTTGCGGACCCGAAACAGTGCGAAGGCGCCGAGGCTGACCGCAACCAGCAGGATAACGCCCTGGAACAGTGGCTGCCATAGCGGGTCGAAATCGAACACGAACAACAGGTCGCCGATGGTGCGGAAGGCCAACGCGCCGAAGATGGCGCCGATGGCGCTGCCTTTGCCGCCGAACAGCGAGACGCCGCCCAGCACCACCGCGGCGATTGAAAACAGCGTATAGGCGTTGCCGCTGGCATAGGCTGCATCGCCGGTATAGGTGAAGAAGGTCAGGAACAGTCCGCCGATCGCGGCCAACAGGCCTGCGAGCGCGTAGGCAGCGAACTTGCCGCGCCTTATCGGCACACCGGACATGTAGGCCGCCGTCTCCGAGGACCCGGCCGCATAGGCCGCGCGCCCGAGCACCGAGCGGCTGAACGGCACCCAGACCACGAGCACGACGGCGAGCAGCACGACCAGGCTCGCCGGCACCACGCCGAACAGGCGTCCAGTCAGCGCGTCGGCGAGACCTTCGTTGACCGACCCGCCGGGAAACGGCCTCAGCAGCAGCGCGATGCCGAAATAGACCGCACCCGTGGCGATGGTGGCGACGATCGGCTGCAGGCGGCCGTAGATGACGATGGCGCCGTTGATCGCTCCGCACAGGAGCCCGGTGCCGAGCACGGCGATGACGCCGAAAGCGGTCTCGAGGCCGGTGCCGATGACCAGCCAGGAGGCGAGGCAATTGGTCAGCGTGAAGATCATGCCGACGGAGAGGTCGATGCCGGCGGTGATCACGACCAGTGTCTGCGCCATGGCGACGAAGGCGAGCAGCACGCCCTTGTTGGACGCCGTCTGCACGACATTGGCGGTGAAGCCCGCCGGATGGTTCGAGGTGTAGATGACGAACATGACAATGAATATGCCGAGTGCCATCAGTGTTCCGCGCTGCTCGGCCAGCCAGTAGCGCCACTCTTTCACGCGTCCGCTCCCTGTCTTGCGCCGGCATCGTCTCTCGCGCCGCCGTCATCGCCGTGAATGTTGAGCGCGCTTGCAATGAGCGCCCGCTCGGTGATCTCGGCCCCGACCAGCTCGCGCTTGACCGCGCCGTCATAGAGCACCAGCACGCGGTCGCAGCAGCCGATCAGTTCGTCATAGTCGGTCGAATAGAACAGGATCGCCGCCCCCGCATCCGCCAGCTTGCGCATCAGTTGATAGAGTTCCTGCTTGGTGCCGACGTCGATGCCGCGCGTCGGATCGTTGAGCAGGATGATGCGCGGCTGGCGCATCAGCCATTTGGCGATGACCACCTTCTGCTGGTTGCCCCCCGACAGCGCACCGACCGGAATGTCGAGGCCGGCCGTCTTGATCGCCAGCAGCCCGACCATGTCGTCGATCAGCCGCTGTTCGGCGGCGCGGTCGATGATGCCGGCCTTGGACAGCCGGTCTAGGGCGGCAAAGGAGAGGTTCTCGCGCACCGTCATCGGCAGCATCAGGCCTTCGGTCTTGCGGTCCTCCGGGATCAGCGCCATGCCGATGCGGTCGTCGCGCGCCGCTTGCGGGCTGGCGATCGAAACCGGCTTGCCGTCGATAAGGATCTGGCCGCCGAGACCGCGCAGCACACCGAAAAAGGCAAGCAGCAATTCGCGCTGGCCCTGGCCGTCCAGGCCGCCAAGGCCGACGACCTCGCCTGCCCCGACCGTCAGCGAGACATCGTCCAGCCGGTCCGTCCAGGACAGCTTGCGCGCCTCCAGCACGGGAACCGCGGCGGCTGCAGCGCGCGCGGGTTTCGGCGGGAAAATATGGCTGTATTCGCGCCCGATCATCAGTTCGACGACTTCGTTGTCGCTCTTTGTGCCTGCCTTGTAGCTGGCGACATTGCGGCCGTTGCGAAACACTGTGCAGTGGTCGGCAAGCTCGGCGATCTCGTTCATGCGGTGCGAAATGTAAAGCAGCGCCAGCCCTTCCGAGCGCAACCGCTTGAGCACGCTGAATATTCTGGCGACGTCCGCCGCGGTCAGCGCCGAGGTCGCCTCGTCGAGGATCAGGATGCGCGGCTTCCTGGCCAATGCCTTGGCGATCTCGACCATCTGTCTTCTTGAAAGCGGAAGATCCTTGACCAGCGCCAATGGATGGATGTCGGCCGCACCTGCGCGTGCCAGCGCATCCTCGGCAATGCGGCGCTGCGCCTTGCGGTCGATCATGCCGAAACGCTTCGGCGGATCGGAGATGACGATGTTGTCGGCAACGCTGAGTTCGGGAACCAGCGACAGCTCCTGGAAGATGCAGACGATGCCGGACTTGTTTGCAGCAGCAGGGGAAGCGAACGTCACCTCGCTGCCGTTCAGCATCATGCGGCCTTCGTCGGGCGCGACGACGCCCGCCATGACCTTGATCAGCGTCGATTTGCCGGCGCCGTTTTCGCCGAGAATGGCGTGGATGCTACCGGACGAGACCGAAAGCTCGGCCTTTTCCAGCGCCCGCACACCACCATAGCGCTTGGATATGCCTTCCATCCGGAAGAGCGGAACCGCACCGTCCATCGGCCCTCCCGAGGCAGTTTGACTTCAAGGGATATCGAGTGGCCGGCGCCGCGGAGATCCCGCGGCGCCGGATATGCCGCCTATTGGTCAGCCCTATTGGTCAGCTTTGGTCTGGCCCATAATTTCCTGCGCGGTGAAATTGATGCCGCAGGTCGGGAAGGAATTGCCGACGAAGAAATTGTCGGACTGGTCGGGGAAGAAATCCTGACCGGCCTTGAAGTTCGGGTCCTCGACGATCGCCAGCGGCAGCTTCACCGCTTGCGGCACAACGTTGCCTTCGAGCGCGGCAATCGCCGTCTTGATGGCGACCGCGACCTGCGCCGGACCGGTGCCGGCCGATGAGCATTTCAGCCCGTCGCCGGCATGTGCCGCGCAGAACTTGCGGAAACCGTTCTCGGTCTCCCCGCCGAACGGCACGAAAGCATGCTTGGCATCGATCATCGCCTGCACGATGCCGGTGTCGCCGCCTTGCCCGGTGATTCCGTCGAACGGACCGTTGGTGGCAATGGCGTCGGCCGTAGCCTTCTGTGCCACGCCGTCGTCCCATTTGCCGACCACCTCGGTGACGTCCCATTTCTTGCCGGAGGCATCGAGCGCTTCATGGATTCCGTTGTGACGGTCGGTGTCGACGGAAGTCCCGGCAACGCCGCGCACTTCGAGCACCTTGCCGCCATTCGGCACATGGCCGACCAGCCATTTGCCCCACAATTCGCCAAGGCCCTTCTGGTCGACATTGACGTTGATGGCGTCCTTGGTATCGAGAATATTGTCGAAGGCGACGAGGATGACGCCAGCTTCCTTGGCGCGCTTGATGACCGGCCCGAAAGCGGTCGGGTTCTGGGCGTTGACGACGATCGCGTCATAGCCGGAATCGATGAAGTTGTTGATCGCCGAAATCTGAGCCGGCACGTCCTCGCCGGTCGAGACGACCTTGAATTCCTTCAGTTTCGCGGCGACCTCCGGCTGGGCCGCATAGGCCTTGGCGGTCTGCACCATCTGGATGCGCCAGGTGTTGGCGATATAGCCATTGGCGAGCGCGATGCGGTATGGGCCGTCTTTCTTGGGGAACTTGAAGAACTGCGTATCGGCCGCCCAGGGCGCAAAGCAATCCGGCTCAGCCGACGGGCCCTTGACAACTTCCGGGTCGGCCATGGCCGACGAACTCAGCATGACGAATGCAGTCGCGGCAACGATGCCACCAACAAGTGACTTGATCATCGATATTCCTCCCAGTTGTAGTTTTATTTGCTGCTGCTTATTAATTTGATGCTGTTTGTCGTGGTGTGTTTTCCACGCCTGCCGAAGGCCCTCCAGCCTGGCCGGCGCCACGTCTCAAGGGCCCGAAGCCGGCCCGATCCCCTCCCCCTCGCCGCTTCACAGGCGAGAAACGAAACTAGCATATTATACATAATAAACAAGCATGAGCTGTTGCTTATGTATAATAAACAGGCACGGCCTCTCATCAAAACGTCTGCCCGACGAAAATGGTAGCGCTACCATGACGTCGTGTAAAGCACCATTTGCTGAGGCCGCCAAAGCGTGTTCAGCGTGCGGTGCTCTCGCGGGGCTTGAGTTCGAAACCGAGATTGACGACCCGCCGCTCAGGCCTTCGTCCTGCGATCGCCGCCAGCGCCATGGCAACAGACCGACGGCCGATTTCATAGCGAGGGGTGCGGATACTGGTGAGCGGCGGGAACGCCGCCTGCATCATTTCGAGGTCGTTGAAGCCGACTATGCCGATTGTTTTCGGCACGTTGAGCGCGGCGCTATGGCATTCGAACAAAACGCCGAGCGCGATGTCGTCATTGTTGCAGAAGACGCCGTCGAGCGCGGGCATCTTGGCCAGCGCATCGCGAAGCAGCTCGCGGCCGAGCGTCACGCTGGACAGTAGCGGAGTGGTGGTGACCAGCCGGGGGTCGAACAGGCCGGCCTTCTCCATTGCCGCGCGATAGCCGGCAAGCCGCCGCTGCGAGCGCGGGTCCATGCGTGCGCCGATGAAGCCGATCCGCCGGTAGCCCGCCTCGATCAGATGCTCGGTCGCGGTGCGGCCGCCGTCGAAATGCGAGAAGCCGACCAGCATGTCGACCGGATCGGGCCCGGTCTCCATCACCTGCACCACCGGGCAGCCTGCGCTCTCCAGCAGCTTTCGCGAGGTCGGCGTCTGGTCGATGCCGGCCACGATCAGCGCCGCCGGGCGCTGCGGTGCGAACACCTGCAGCAGGCGCTCCTCCTCGAGGCCGGAATAATGGGTGTTGCCGAGCTGGACGCGGAACGGGCCGTCCGACAGGCTGTCATAGATGCCGCGCACCACTTCTGCGAAGACGTTGTTGGTCAGCGACGGCACCAGCACGCCGAACACATCGGCGCGCGCCGAGGCCAGCGCCCGTGCATTGGGATCCGGGACATAACCGAGTTCGTCGACGGCGGCCTGGATCTGGCGCCGCAGATCTTGGCTGACGCGTTCCGGTTCGCGCAACGCCCGCGACACGGTGATGGCGCCGACGCCGGCCTTGCGCGCAACATCTGATAGGGTCGGGCGGCCGCCGCCGCGACGCGAGCGCGGCTTGGTCATGGACATCCTCCACGTGCCGGGCCCCGGCCGCTGCGCCCTTGCGAAACCATGTTCAGCTTTTCCACTGCCACCATGCCAACCGGCTGCTGCCGCACCCACTCGCCTGCTGGCGTCGCGCAGCCAATCGCCCTTGTCAAGCAACAGGGCAATCCTGCCTTCCTAAGCCATCAGGGCAGCACTGCGTTTTGCTTTCCACAGCAGCAGCCCGATCGCCACTATGTTCAGCAAGTTCCACGCGATCCCGTTGAGGAACGCGGCGGCGTAGGAGCCCGTCAGGTCGTAGATCCAGCCCGACATCCAGCCACCGATCGCCATGCCGAAGATGGTCGCCATCATGACGATGCCGATACGCTGGCCGGCCTCCCTGGCGGGCAGGTATTCGCGCACGATGATGGCATAGCAAGGCACGATGCCGCCTTGCGACAGGCCGAACACCAGCGACACGACATAGAGCGAGGCAAGCCCGTCGAACGGGATGTAAAACAAAAGCGACAGGCATTGCAGCACGGAACCGATAAGCAGGGTTTTCACGCCGCCGATGCGGTCGGCGACAAAGCCGGAGGCGAGCCGGCTGACGACGCCCGCCGCCATCATGATCGACAGCATGTCGGCGCCATGCGCAATGCCGTAGCCAAGATCCATGCAATAGGCGACGATGTGCACCTGCGGCATCGACATCGCCACGCAGCAGCCGAGACCGGCAACGATCAGCAGCACCTGTAACGCCGCCGGCGACAGCGAAATCGACTGCACTGGCCGGCTTCCGGGTGAACCGGCAGCAGCCGCCGCCGGAGCAGCGCGCCGCAACAACAGCACCAGTGGCACCATGGTGACCAGGCAGAAGACACCGATGCCGGCATAGGTGAAGCGCCAGCCTTCCGCCTTGATCAGTGTCGGCATGATGGTTGGCCAGAGCGCTCCGGCGAGATAGTTGCCAGCCGCCGCAGCTGTGACGGCGACGCCGCGCCGACGGTTGAACCAGTGCGAGATGTCGGCGATCAGCGGCCCGAAGATCACCGATGTGCCGACACCAATCAGCACGCCCTGGGCAAGGGTGAATTGCAGGATAGAGGTCGACAGCGCGGCGAGCAGCAGGCCGGCGGCGAGAGCCACCGAGGATAGCAGTGCCGGGATCCAATACCCCATGCGATCGACCGCGCGGCCAACGAGCACATTGCCGGCGGCGAAGCCGACCATGGTTGCGGTGTAGGGCATCGATGCCGCGGCGCGGTCAACGCCGAACTCGGCCTGCACGGCCGGCAGCACGACGACGACGGCCCACATGCCGACCGCACCGATCGTCGCCAGCAGCATGGAGATGGCAAGCCGCATCCAGGCGTAGCTGCTGTCGATGCCGGGGCTATCCGCCTGATTGGCGACGATCGGGGTCAAGGCGTTTCCTGTCTACGGTCCTGGGAAGTCGACCGTTGTGTCGCCACTATCGGCGCTTTCACCGCGACGGGCAGCGCCACAGGGCCATGATCCGTGGCTCCAGCGGCCCGGCGACTTTCTCGGGAACCGGCGGCGGCCTGCCCAAGTTTTTGCGACAGGAAGGAGTTTGTCATGACCGCGAAAAAGAAATGGTCGGCCGAGGTGACCGAGCACAGCGATGCGATGGACCTTGAGGACCACATCTTCGAAGCCGACGACGCCAGGAAGATCGCGGCCTCGCTCAAGCGCTCGGCCGAGCACAGCGACCGCCGCAAGGCCGAGCCGTTTCAGTCGGCCATGTCGATGCTGAATTTCTACATCAACCGCGCCGGCAAGAACCTGCCGCAGGCGCGCCGGAAAGTGCTCGAGGACGCCAAGGACGAACTGCGCGCGGCCTTCGGAAGGCCGCAGCAGGATTAATGCATGTCCTCAAAAGTGGCGCCGGTTTTGAGACAACGACATGCATAAACAAAGACCTAAGCGCGTCGACTTAGTCCGTTCAAACGGGACGCGCTTTAGCGCTCCCGATTGGCTCTGCCAAATTCACCTCAACTGGACCTAGTGACAGGTCCTCTTTCCCCTCAGTTTGCCGGCCTCGGCTTTGTGTTTCCCCGAGCCCTTTGAAGTAGCGGCATGACGGTCAAGATCGGCATCAATCCCATCACCTGGAGCAATGACGATGTTCCCGCACTCGGCGGCGATACGCCGCTCGCGACATGCCTGTCGGAAACCAGGCAGGCCGGCTATCGCGGCACCGAACTCGGTGGCAAATTCCCCAGGCGAAGCGACGAGCTTGGACCGATCCTGTCTTCTTACGGACTGGAGCTCGTCTCCGGCTGGTATGACGGCCGCATTCTGGACCGCACGGTCGACGAGGAATTCGCCGCCATCACCTCGCATCTGACCCTGCTGCGCGACCTCGGCGCCAAGGTCGTCGTCTATGCCGACACCTCGCGCGGCCGTCATGACGGCATTTTCGCGCCGATCTCACAGCGTCCGCGCCTCGCTGACGGCGAATGGACCGCCTATGGCGAGAAGCTGACCGAACTCGCCGACCGCATGGCTGCCTTCGGCGTCGGCATGGCTTTCCATCACCATATGGGCACCATCGTCGAGAGCGATGACGAGGTCGACAGGCTGATGGCCGCAACCGGCAATAGCGTCGGCCTGCTGTTCGATACCGGCCATTGTCTGTTCTCAGGCGGCGACCCGGCCTCCCTCCTGAACCGGCATCTCGACCGCATCGTGCATTTCCATTGCAAGGACGTCCGGGCGGCCGTGCTGGAGAAGGCACGGCGCGAGGACATGAGTTTCATGGCGGCAGTGATGGAAGGAATCTTCACCGTGCCCGGCGATGGCTCCGTCGATTTCCTGTCGCTGCTGCAGCCTCTGGCCAGCCATGGCTTCGAAGGCTGGATCGTCGTTGAGGCCGAGCAGGATCCGGCCAAGGCACACCCCTTGACCTATGCCACGAAAGGTTACGCTTCGCTTCTCAAAACGGCCTGCGCGGCCGGGTTCGACGTCGCGATACGAGACTTGGCCTAACCACCGCCGGGGGGCTGGTGGTTGGGCCGGTTGGGCGCGCGCCTCGGTAGGGGTAGCGACGCGAAAGCGCCCGGCGATCCGCGCCGCCGCCCTCCCTTGGCGGCGCGGATCGCACAGTTCTTGGCATCGAAATTTTTGCCCGCGAGTTGCCGGCCCGGCGTTTCCAGCTTGAGGCTGGCGACGAGGCATGCCTTGATGCAGATGGAGGAGCGACATGGCATTCGAGGCGGCACTCGGCATGGAACGGCTTTGCACCATCCGTGAGATCGCCGAGAAGGCGGAACTCGGCGCGGCAACCGTTCACCGCGCGCTGAAGAACAGCCGCGAGGTTCATCCCGAAACCAGACGGCTGGTGCTGGAGACTGTCTGCCTGCTTAACGAAGAGAAGATCGCCCGCGCCGCCAGGTTGGTCGGAGACTAGCTTGGCCGACCATATGCGCCTTTCCCTCGACATCATGTCGGTCGACCGCGGTTCGGACGAACCGATGCACCGACAGATCTATGGCGCCTTGCGGCGCTTCATCCTCGACGGCCAGATCCAGCAGAACACGCTGCTGCCCTCGACCCGCTCGCTGGCCGAGGATCTGAAGGTCGGCCGCAACACGGTGATCGCCGCCTACGACCAGCTGCTCGCCGAAGGGTTTATCGAGGCGCGCGCCGGGTCCGGCACCTGGGTGGCGCCGATCCAGCAGAAACGCCCGCCGGCCGCGCTGCGCGCCGGGCTTGCCGCTCCGCAAAAGCTCTCGCGGCGCGGTCAGACCATCGTCAACGGCCCGCAGCCGCCGCGCAATGCCGGTGTCATCAACTTCCATCCCGGCGTGCCGGAAACCGCGTCCTTCCCCTTCACCATCTGGTCGAGCCTTCTGGTGCGCAACGCACGCAGCCGCGACGAGAACTTGCTCGGCTATATCTCCTTTGCCGGCCATCCCGGTCTGCGCCAGGCCATTGCGTCGACCATCAGCCTGTCGCGCGGCATCAACTGCACCGCCGACCAGGTCATCATCGTCACCGGCGCGCAGGCAGCACTCGACCTCGCTTCGCGCGTGCTGATGGACGAAGGCGACCATGTCTGGATGGAGGAGCCCGGCTATCTCGGCGCCAAGAGCGCCTTTCTCGCCAGCGGCGCGCAGCTTGCGCCCTTGAAGGTCGATCGCCTTGGATGGCATCTCGCAGACCCAGAGCTGCCGCCGCCGCGCCTGATCTATGTGACGCCATCCTGCCAGTGGCCGTTCGGCACCATCATGCGCATCGAGGAACGTCTGCAACTGCTTGACATCGCGGAACGCCACGGCGCCTGGATCGTCGAGGACGATTATGACGGCGAATATCGTTATCGCGGCCGGCCGGTGCCGGCGCTGCGCGGCCTCGATCATGCCGACCGCGTCGTCTATATTGGTTCCTTCGGCAAGACGCTGATCCCGGCGCTGCGCATCGGGTATCTCATCGTACCGCGCGAACTGTCCGTGCCCTTCGACCGTGCCGTCTCGATCACCGGCCAGTTCGCGCCGCTGATCCTGCAGGCGACGGTCAATGACTTCATCACGCAAGGCTATTTCGCCACGCATCTGAAGCGTATGCGCCGGCTCTATGCGCGTCGTCAGGCCAATTTCGTCAAGCTGTGCCAGGACCATCTGTCCGAGTGGCTGACGGTGACCGAGAACGATTCCGGCATGCAATTGTTGGCCAGCTTTACCAGAGCCTACAAGGACAGCGACGTCGTCGCCGCCGCCGTCAAGGAGGGCCTCGACGTGCAGGGCATCTCGATCAACTACCATTCGAGCGAGCCGGAACACGGCCTGCTGCTCGGCTATGCCGCGATGGACGAACGCCAGATCCTGCGCGCGGTGCTGGCGTTGCGCGCTGCCTTCATGCGGCTGGACCGGCAATAGGGCGATCCAGCGCTGAGCGCTTCAATTCACACTATCGAATTTCTGCAGATCGACGGGCGCTGCCTTGCGCACCTCGACATCGTCCAGCGAGGCATTCTCCAGCGCCACACGGGCCGCCGCATCGATGTTATGGATCATGTCGGCGATGTCGGCGTCGCCATGCGCCGGATTCATCGCGATCATCACCGTGCGGTTGAGGATGTCGAGAGAACCCTTGCCGAGGTCGTCGGCATAGGTCAGCCGCAGGCCGTTGTTTTCCGGCAGCGTGTACGGATTGAGCGCCGGATGATGCGCGCCCTCATGCATCAGCACCTGGTCCCACTGGGTGAAATTGTGGCGGCCGGTCTTGCCGGCAATGACGCTCGGAATGGTCTTCGAAAAAGTCTGCGCCGCCTGTTCGCTGGGCAGCAGATACATTACCTGTGCCGCGCAATCGTCGTCGGGGCTGTTCATCGGCGACGGCGTCAGGCCGAGATTGCCGAGATGGCGCGTGCCGGCCAGCACCTTCTTCTTCTCCGCCCGCATCGCCTCGATGATGCCGTCCAGACGGTCGAGCTGGACATTGAGCATTGCACCCATCAGTTCCGAGGCGCGCGCCCCGATGCCGGCAAACGGCTTGATGCTGTCGCTGCGCCCCTGCCAGTAGAAGTGGCAGGGGTCGATGGCGCAGCGCGCCCGCTCGGCCACTTTCGGGTCGCTGGTGGCGATGCCGCCGCCCTCGCCCGACGTCATGTTCTTGAAGTAGTTGAAGGAGTAGGCGCCGGCATGGCCGATGGAGCCGAGCTTCCTGCCCTCATAGCCGCCGCCAATGCCCTGGCAGACATCTTCCAGCACGAGCAGACCGCGTTTTTTAGCGATGTCCATGATGGCGTTCATGTTGCAGGCCGCACCCCACATATGTACCGGGATGACCGCCTTGGTGCGCGGGCCGATGGCGTCGCGCAGAGCGGCCGGGTCGATGGTCAGGCTCTCGTCGATATCGACAATGACCGGAATGGCGCCGACCGACAGAACCGCAGTCGCGGTCGCCATATAGGTGTGCGCCGGCACCAGCACCTCATCGCCCGGGCCGATGCCGAGGCCGATCAGGCCGGCGGCGAGCCCATAGGTGCCGCTGGCGGCCAGCGCAAAATGCTCGACGCCGAGATGCCTGGCATAGCGGGCCTCGAAGCGGTTGCACTCGCTGTTCTCGCCATAGCGAAACAGCGCACCCGAGCGGATCACCCTGGCAATGGCTTCGATCTCTTCTTCGCCGGCAGTGTACATGGCAAGTCTCCACATCGCTTGATGGTGTGAAAGCAGTACGCCTGCGGCCGCTGTTTGAAAGAACCACTCCGCTGCGATCTGACCAAGCCATCCTGCTCACGTCGGAGCGGCGTTTAGCGCCGACTGTGGGCATAGCGAATGAAATCGGCATTCCAGAACGCAGGCCCGCGGAAAAATCGTACCCATCCGAATTCGCTGAAGTGGCCCTGTCGGAAAGCCCGCATTGGGCGTTCCATCGCGTCCAGTTGGGCAAACGGTCGGTTCCATGCAGCACGGGACACACTTTGGAAGACCCTCGAAACCGGCGTGCCGGCAAGATGGTGGCCGGCAAGATGGTGGCCGGCAAAACGGTGGCCGTCCATGACGCGACAGCTCGTCCTGCATGAAGACGATGTCGGCATGTGCCATGGCGCCAACAGCGCCTTCCTCGAACTGACCGCATTGGGCGCCTGCAGCTCCGGCGCCGTGATGGTGCCGTGCCCATGGTTCCCTGAGATGGCCGAAGCGGCAGCCGCCAATCCCCGGCTCGATCTCGGCGTCCACCTGACGCTGAACAGCGAAAAGCAGCACTACAAATGGCGGCCGCTGACGTCGCCGTCGCGCGCGGCCGGCCTGACGGACGAGTTCGGCTATTTCTGGCCCGATGTCGCGACCACCCGCCGCAAGGCAGCACCGCAAGCGGTGGAAACCGAGCTTCGCGCCCAGATCGACACCGCCTACCGCGCCGGCATCGACGTCACTCATCTTGACGCCCATATGGGGGCAGCGCTGTCGCCGGAGTTTTGCGACGTCTACATCAAGCTCGGCCTGGAATATCGGCTGCCGGTGCTGTTGACCAAAACGCTGTCGGCCTATTCGCCCAATGACAATCTCGTCGGCGTCACCGAAGCGGCGTTCCAGCGCGGCGTCACTGAAGCCCGGGCCAAGGGCTTTGTCATCTTCGACGCTGCCATACAGACGACCTGGGGCCGTCCACGCTCAAAACCGATAGAGCCAGCCTACAAGGCATTGGTCGAAGGGGTCCGCGAAGGCCTGACCTTCTTTTGCCTGCATTTCAATGCGCCGGGCGAGCTCGAACTGATCGAGCCGCGCTCCGCCTATGTCCGCACCGAGGAATATGAACTCTTCCGGGACCAGGGTTTTCGCGACTGGCTCGGCGCGCAGGACATCGACATCATCGGCATGAAGCCGCTGCGCGAGGAGCTTCGTGCACGGCTCGGGGCATCGACACCGGCAAAGGCCCGCAAAGCGGCCACCCGGGCAGCACCGTAAGCCGATCCGGTCGGCCGAGGCGCAAAGAGGGAATTGGAACTGCAACGACAATGGGAGAATGACATGAAGACTGTTCTGAAACTGGCGCTCGGCGCGCTTGTCTCGATGAGTATGCTGGCGGGTGTCGTGCAGGCCGCGGGCCTGAAGGACCCGAAGGATGTCCGCATCACCTTCGTGGTGCATGGCTCGGCCTCCGATCCCTACTGGTCGGTGGTCAAGCGCGGCGTCGACGATGCGGCGGCGCTCACCGGCGCCAAGGTCGAATATTATGCGCCGCAAGTGTTCGACGTGGTCGAGCAGGCCCGCCTGCTCGACGCGGCCATCGCCACCAATCCAGACGGCATCGCCGTCTCCATTGCCGACGCCAATGCACTTGGTAAATCGGTCAAGGCCGGACTTGCCGCCAACATTCCGATGGTCGTCCTGGATTCCGGCGAGAAGGAAGGCGCCGAACTCGGCACCTCTCTCTATGTCGGCACCGTCTCCGAATATGATTCCGGCAAGAAGGCCGGCGAGCGGCTGGCCAAGGAAGGCACACTCAAGGTCGTCTGCATCAACCACGAGGTCGGCAATGTCAGTCTCGACCAGCGCTGCCAGGGGTTGAATGACGGGCTGAAGCCGTCAGGCGGCGGCACCGAGGTGCTTACCGTGTCGCCCGATCCGGCCGACATCCAGCGCCGCACCGAGGCCTACCTGTCGGCGCATCCCGACACCCAGGCCGTCTTCGCGCTGGGCGCCACCGCCGCCAATCCGCTGATCCCGTTCTTCCGGCAGAAGGAGTTGTTCGGCAAGATCAAGCTCTACACCTTCGACATCAGCCCCGAAGTCCTGGATTCCGTCGTCGCCGGCGAAATGGGCTTCGGCATGGACGCCCAGCAATATCTGATGGGATACCTGCCGGTGATCTATCTGGTCGAGCATGCCACACATGGCTTCTGGCCGCAGAACAACGCCTACACCGGCCCGCTGTTCATCGACTCGCCCGACAAGGCCAAGGCGATCCTGGCGCTCGCCAAGGACGGCATCCGCTAAGGCAAGACCAAAACGGATCGGGGAGCCGCCATGCGCTCCCCGTCTCTGGTCGAGATTGCGAAGTGAGCGATTGGGGAGCCTAATGGCTGTTGTGGAAGACAAGGCGATACCTCCAGAAGCGCCGGCCCCCGGGGTACTGGGCAAGGACCGTTTCGGCATGACGTCGAAACGGGCGGCCGGCGCTGACGAGCGGCTGGCCAGCACCGGCCGGCTGACGCAATGGCTGCGTCGGCCCGAAGCCGGTGCCGCCGGCGGCCTCATCGCCACCATCATCATCTTCGCCCTGCTGCCGGGTGCGTCGAACCTCTATTCGCTGCAGGGGTCGATGACCTTCCTGACGCTGGCAGCCGAACTCGGCATCATCGCCACGGCCGCAGCCCTTCTCATCATCGCCGGCGAGTTCGATCTCTCGGTCGGCTCGATGGTCGGCTTCGCCGGCGTCGTCATCGGACTGACGGTGAAATATTGGGACCTGCCGCTGTGGGGCGGCATCGCCTGCGCCTTCGCTGTCGCCATCCTCACCGGCTACGTCAACGGCCTGATCGTTGTGAAGACCCGCCTGCCCTCCTTCATCGTGACGCTGGCGTCGCTCTACATCCTGCGCGGCCTGTCGATCGGCATCACCCGCGCCGTCACCGGCCGCACGCAGATCCCCTACATCCTCGACGGCGCGCCGGACCCGGCAACCGCGGGCCTGTTCAACGGCCATCTCCTGACCGGCTTCTTCCAATGGATGGGCACGCAAGGCTGGATCGCCACCCGCACCGACGGCATTCCCTTCGTCGTCGGCATTCCGATGTCGATCGTCTGGTGGCTCGGACTGACAGCGCTTGCCGGCTATGTCTTGACCCAGACCAAATACGGCAACTGGATCTTCGCCACCGGCGGCGACCTCAATGCCGCCCGCAATGTCGGCGTGCCGGTCGACCGTGTGAAGATCGCGCTGTTCATCTACACCGCCTGTGCGGCGACCTTGCTTGCCACCATCCAGGTGATGGAGGCCGGCTCCGCCGACACCACGCGCGGCCTGCTCAAGGAATTCGAGGCGATCATCGCCGCGGTCATCGGCGGCGTGCTGCTGACCGGCGGCTACGGCACCGTCTATGGCGTGCTGTTCGGCGCGCTGATCTTCGGCCTTGTGCAGATGGGCATCTTCTACACCGGCATCGACACCGACTGGTTCAAGGTCTTCCTCGGCATCGTCATTTTGATGGCCGTGCTGGTCAACAACTACATCCGCCTCAAGGCGCTCGGACGCGGAGGCGGCAAATGACCTACCCAAACCCATCCCCGGCCATCCAGCCAGCCATGGAATTACGTGGTGTGTCGGTCAATTTCGGCTCGGTGCGCGCGCTGCAGGATATCGACATCAAGGTCTATCCCGGCGAGGTGCACTGCCTGCTCGGCGACAATGGCGCCGGCAAGTCGACACTGATCAAGGTTCTGTCGGGCGTGCACCGGCCGACCAAGGGCGAGATTTTCGTCGACGGCAAGCCCGTCAGCTTCCGCAGCCCGCGCGACGCGCAGGACCTCGGCGTCGCGACGGTCTTCCAGGACCTCGGCATGATCTCGCTGATGTCGATCACGCGCAACTTCTTCCTCGGCCGCGAGCCGACCAGAAGCCGCCTGCCCTTCTCGCGCTTCGACAAGGAGCGCGCCAACACAATTGCCCGCCAGGCGATGGCCGATATCGGCATCGACGTGCGCGACCCGACACAGGCAGTCGGCACGCTGTCGGGCGGCGAGCGCCAGTCGGTGGCCATCGCGCGCGCAGTCCACTTCGGCGCCAAGGTGCTGATCCTCGACGAGCCGACCTCGGCGCTCGGCGTGCATCAGGCGGCCATGGTGCTGAAATTCATCATCGAGGCGCGCATGCGCGGGCTGGCGGTGATCTTCATCAGCCACAACATCCACCACGCCTACCCTGTCGGTGACACTTTCACGCTGCTCAACCGCGGCCGCAATCGCGGCACATACGCAAAGTCCGAGATCTCGCGCGACGAGGTGATTTCCATCATGTCGGGCGGCGAGGATCTGAAGGCGGTGGAAGCTGAGATTGCCGGGCTGTTGGCGCAGATCGGCAATCGGCCGGCCGCCGCACCCTGAGCCTGGAACACTTTGCAGAGAGTTTTAGCAGCATGAGCAGGATACGGGTTGGCGTTATCGGCGCCGGCATGATCTCGCAGATCATGCATATTCCGAATCTGTTGCGGCTCGGCGACCTGTTCGAACTGGTCGGCGTCGCCGATCCGTCGAAAACCTCGCGTGAGTTCGTCACAGATATCCACGGCATCGCCAATTTCGAAACGCCGGAGCAACTGTTCGGCCAGAAGCTCGACGCCGTCGTCATCGGCTCGCCCGACCCGCTTCATTACGAGCAGGTACTAGCCGCCCTTGGGTGCGGCCTGCATGTCTTCTGCGAAAAGCCGCTCTGCTATTCCCCGGCGGAAATCGCCGAGATCATCGCCGCGCGCGACAAGGCCGGCAAGGTTATGCAGGTCGGCTATATGAAACGCTTCGATCCGAGCTACCGGCTGGCGCTGGCCTCGCTGCCCGGCACGGCAAAGACGTTGCGGTCCGTCTCGGTCGAGGTCAACGATCCCGATGCCTGGCCGTTCATCGCCCACCAGCGCTACAAGCGCGGCAACGACATTCCCGAGGAGCTGATTGCCGCCGCGCAAGCCAGGCAGAAACAACAGGTCGAGCGCGCCATCGGCCAGCCCATGACCGATCTGGCTTTCCGTGGATTTACCGGCGCTTACAGCTCCGCCTTGATTCACGATGTGAATGCCGTGCACGGACTGCTCGACGCACTCGGCGTGCCGGAGGGCGAGGTTGTCGGCGCGCAGATCTTCGCCAATGGCGATGGCGGCCAGGGCGCGGTAAAACTGCTCGACAGCCAGGCGCTGTGGACGATGACGCATCTCACCGTGCCGAAGCTCGCCGACTACAAGGAACGCATCACGCTCTTCTTCGACGATGCCAGCCTTGAGCTCGAATTCCCCTCGCCCTGGCTCAACCATCATCCGACCCGGCTGACTGTGAAGACCTCGGACGGCCACACACTGTCGACCAGGGATCTACGCGCCGGCTACGGTCAAGCCTTCGTCGAGGAACTGCGCGGCTTCTGGGGTGCGATCGTCAATCGCGACGAGGTGGTCAACCGCCCCGAGCACGCCGCCCGCGACCAGGCGCTGCTGGTCGCGCTGACCAGGCAGCATTTGGCCACTTCGCAGGCCGGCTGAGCGCTCGCAGGATGTGTTGAGATTCAGGTCAGGCCGCGCCGAAAACATTGGGTTTCGAGAACCGGAGCGGAGCGTACTTAAGTACGTGAAGCGCGAAAGCCGGCGTTTGCAGGCCGGCCTCACCTGAATATCAGCACATCCTACCGGGTGTTGATGACGCCGTCTGTATTGGCGAGCAGCTTGCGCACCGCGTTGCGGGCCGCATCCGGCCGCTGCAGGCGGATGGCCTTCTCGATCGCCTCGTGCAGTTGCTGTGCATGCTGCAGATCGTCGAGTTCGCGCGTCGTATAGGTGAACAGATGATCGAAGGCGGATTCGATCAGCACGCCGAGCGGCACCAGCAGATCGTTGCCGGAGGCGCGCAGGATGGCGAGATGAAAGCGTGTGTCGGCGCGCGTGCGCTCCTGCAGGCTCGACGCCTCGCCCATCTCGCGGCAGGCCTGGCTGATCTCGGCCATCTGCTCCTCGGTGCGTCGCATGGCGGCGAAGGCAGTCGCTTCCGGCTCGATGATGTGGCGGAATTCCTGCACCGTCTTCAGGAACACCTCACGGTCGGGCGCGGTCGCGTACCAGGCGAGCACATCGCGATCGAGCAGGTTCCAGCGCTCCCTGGGCTCCACCCAGCTGCCGATTTTAGGGCGTGATGCCAGAAGGCTTTTGGCCATCAGCATCTTGATCGCCTCACGCACCGCCGAGCGGCTGACGTTGAAGGTTTCAGACCATTTGGCTTCATTGGGCAGGATGGTGCCCGGCGGATAGTCGCCGCGCACAATCCGAAGCCCGATTTCGCTGGCCAGTGACGCATGCACGCTGGTGCCGGGCATCCGGGCCGCGTCAGCCCGGCGAAGGGTCGCCGGGCGCTCTGCGGATGCCGCCTTTTCAGACATCTTTCCCTTGTTCGGCTTTCCGTCCCTCATGCCTCCACAAAGTCCGGATTTCGGAAGCTGTCAAGCAAAGGGCGGGACGTTGACGGCAAAGGCTGCGGCTGTGCACAGATCAGGTCGCAACCTTGCCCCCAGCCGGCCTATTTGACGTATTTGCGCCAGCTGTGCTCGGGACGGAAGCCAAGCATGTCCCTGGCTTTGCGGTTGGAAAGCAGCGTCTCGTATTCGTCGAGCTCCGCCTTGACCGGCACGTCGGGGTAAAACCGCTTCAAAAGTTCCGCTGTCGGCAGGTCGGACGAGGTATCGTCATTGGCCGCGTTGAACACCTGGAAGCCGAGCCCGTCCGTTTCAACGGCGCGCAGCGTGATCTGGCCGAGATCGCGCGCGTCGACATAGCTCCAGGCGATGCGCTTGCGAAAGCCCGGATCGGCAAACCACTTCGGAAACAGCGAATATTCGTGCGGCTCGATGACGTTGCCGATGCGCAAGGCATAGATATCGGTGCCGTTGCGCTGCGCAAAGGCGCGCGCCGTGTGCTCGTTGACGACCTTGGACAGAGCATAGCTGTCCATCGGATCGACGTCGTATTCTTCATCGAGGGGAAAATATTTGGGGTCGCGCGGTTCGTTGGCGAACACCACGCCATAGGTGGTCTCGCTGGACGCGATCACCACCTTAGGGATGCCGAGTTTCACCGCCGCCTCGATGACGTTGTAGGTGCCCATCGCATTGATGCGGAACACCTCATTGTCGGTCGTGATCATGATGCGCGGTATGGCGGCGAAATGCACCACGGCATCGACCGGCTGCGGGCGCAGCGACGGGTCGAATTCGTGCAGACCCATATAGCTCGACAGCGCGTTGAACACCTGGCCGCTGTCGGTGATGTCGGTGATCAGCGTGCGTACCTTGGGATTGTCGAGCGGCTTGGTGTCGATGTTGAGCACCTGGCAGCCCTGTTCGATCAGATATTGCACGACATGGCGACCGGCCTTGCCGCTGCCGCCGGTGAACATGATCCGCTTCGTCATTTTCGTCTCCAATGCCTAGGATTTCTGTGTATTGTCAGACAATATGGCATTCTGCAACCACCCTCGCCCGCAAGACGGCGGCGCCCAATATCAATCATCGCAACAGGACTTCAAGACATGACCACGACCGCCGCGAGCGAAAAGATCGGCTTTATCGGCCTTGGCCTGATGGGGCACGGCATTGCCAAGAACATCGTCGACAAGGGCTATGGCCTGACCTTCCTCGGCCGCAAGAACCGCAAGCCGGCGGAAGACTTGGCTGGCCGCGGTGCGAAGGAAGTGGCCACCTCGCGTGAGGTGGCAGCGGCATCCGATATCGTCTTCATCTGCGTCACCGGCTCGCGCGAGGTCGAAGCCATCATCCGTGGCCCCGGCGGCCTCAAGGAGGGCCTGAAAAGAGGCTCGGTTGTCGTCGATTGCTCGACCGCCGATCCGGTCTCGACCGTGGCGCTGGCGGCGGAACTGAAGGAGATCGGCGTCGACTTCGTCGATGCACCGCTCAGCCGCACGCCGAAGGAAGCCTGGGAAGGCACGCTCGACGCCATGGTCGGCGCGCCCGACGCGCTGTTTGCCCGTGTGAAGCCGGTCATCGAAACCTGGGCCGGCCGCATCGTCCATATTGGCGATACAGGTGACGGCCACCGCATGAAGCTGCTCAACAACTTCATCTCGCTGGGCTATGCCGCGATCTATTCCGAGGCGCTGGCGCTGGCCGAAAAGGTCGGCATCTCGCCACCGCGTTTCGACAGCGTCATCCGCAACGGCCGCATGGATTGCGGCTTCTACCAGACCTTCATGCGCTGGACGCTGGAGGGCGACCGCGACGCACATAAATTCACCATCGCCAACGCCTTCAAGGACCTGACCTATCTGGAATCGATGGCGGGCGCGGCCGGCATCGCCAACCCGCTCGGCAACGCCACCAAGAACTCCTTCGCCGGTGCCCATGCCACTGGCCCGGCCGAGCAATTCGTGCCGATGCTGGCGACATATATCGGCAAGGTCAACGGCGTCGACCTGATGCCCAGCAAGGATGGCAAGAAGCAGACGATTTGAGGTGGCGAAAAGCCTGTGTCAGCGCCTCGACCGGCCGATAACATCGTCGGTGTTGGCGAGCAGTTTGTGCACCGCATTGCGCGCGGCCGCAGGACGCTGCAGGCGGATGTTCTTCTCGATCGCCTCATGCAGCGCCTGCGCCCGCCGCTGATCGCTGGTCTCGCGTGTGACGAAGACAAAGAGATGATCGAGCGCCGACTCGATCAGAACGCCAAGCGGCACCAGCAGATCGTTGCCCGAGGCGCGCAGTATGGCGAGGTGAAAACGCGTATCGGCGCGGATACGCTCCTGCAGGTTCAGAGCCTCGCCCATCTCACGACAGGCCTGGCTGATCTCGTCCATCTGCTCGTCGTTGCGCCGCGTGGCGGCAAAGGCCGACGCTTCCGGCTCGATGATGTGACGGAACTCCTGCACCGTGCGCAGGAAGGCTTCCCGGTCCGGCCCGGTCGCGTACCAGGCCAGCACATCGCGGTCGAGCAGGTTCCAGCGTTCCCTGGGCTCGACCCAACTGCCGATCTTGGGCCGTGAAGCCAGCAGGCTTTTGGCCATCAGCATCTTGATGGCTTCGCGCACCGCCGAACGACTGACATCGAAGATCTCGGCCCATTTGGCCTCGTTGGGCAGAATGGTGCCGGGCGGATAATCGCCGCGCACGATTCTGAGGCCGATCTCGCCGGCCAGCGAGACATGGACGCTCGCTCCCGGAAAATGCGCGGCACCGGCCCTGCGCATGACAGCCGGACCGCGGCTGGCTTGTGCCTTGGCCCGCTCGGTTCGCTTCTTTGATTTCTCGTCCGGCATTCACGTTCCAATGCGTCGGCCGTCTGCGTCCGGACTGGTCCGAACCTGCACGGCGCGCCGATCTCGTTGCCGAAAATCCAAACTACAGACGCGTCAAAGCCGGAGCCTGCTGCCCCAACCGTTGCGTCCGTCCGGGAAGAGACGGGGCGCCCGTCAAAGGGCGCCCCGAAATCGAGAACCTACTTCTGGATGCAGGTGTCGACCGTGTCCTTTGTGCATTCGTCGAGGCCGGTGAACACCGGATCGGCGACGGCCTTGCCTTCGACCAGATCGATCATCACCGACGGTGCCTTGTAGCCCATTTCGAACGGCCGCTGACCAACCAGAGCGGTTACAAGGCCGTCACGGGCGATCGCCACTTCATCGCCGATCGTATCGGCGGCGCCGATGACGAAGTCGTTGCTGGCGATGCGGTCCTTGAGCGGCCCGAACAGGTCGCGATAGGGCTGCGGTGCGCCAAACAGCGGCCAGCCGCCCATGATGCCGAAGGCGTCGAGCTTGGGATTGGCGGCGAGGATGTCGGTCATCGCCTGCACGCCCTTGGCGCCGTCGTCATTGGTGAACACCGGGCAACCGGCGACTTCGGTCCAGCCGCCTTCGCCGGCAAGTGCCGCCAGGCCTTCCTTGCCCGACAGCGCGTCACGCATGCCCTGCGCGCGGCGCAGGATGTTGTCGGCCGCGGGATTGCCTTCGATGGTACAGATCGTGCCGCCGTTCGGCTTGCCCTTCTTGATGTACTCGCCGATCTTGTGACCCATCAAATAGTTGTCGGTGCCGAGATAGGTCTTGCGCAGCGCGGCATCTTCCTTGCTGAGATCGGCGTCGAGCGTCATGATCGGGATCGTCGGATTGGCGGTCTTGATCGTCTGAGCGATCAGCGGCGCGTTGGATGGCGAAATCGCCATTGCCACCGTGTCGGCCTTGCTCAGCATGTCCTGAACGATCTGCGCTTCGCCGGCCTCGTCGGAGGTCGATGCCGGGCCGGTGTAGAAGCATTCATATTCCGAGCTTGCATTTTCCTTGTTCCATTTCTCGCAGCCCTGGTGGATGGCTTCGAAGAATGGATTGTCGAGACCCTTCACCACGATGACGAGCTGTTTCTTGGCCAAAGCCGGCCCGGCGCCCAGCGCCATGGCGGCGACGGCGGCGAGCAAAAGTGTTTTCCTCATGTCAGTCCTCCCTTGAAACAGACGGACACGGCGTGCCCGCCACACAGATCGACCGGATGCTTAATGACCGAGGTTCGTTTCACGAGCACTCGTGTCGCCAAGACAGATCGATAAGCATTTCCAGATGCGGCATTGGCCCGGCTCACACAAGGGTGGCGCCGCAACCTCGACCGATAAACCTCCGCCGATTCCGCCCGGCTAACCGCCAGCGGCATCGGCATAATCTCCTCCGACGCTTAGCTAATATCGGCTTGCGGCCAACGTCAATGCTATTTGTCCTACAAAACGGATTTTTGGATAACCAAGGCTTCAATTCGTCCGACAATTGATTGACGAGCGCCGGCTTTTGCGTAAAAGAACGCTGACGCTGTTTCCGGGAGGAGATGGGGAGAGCGGGGCCAAAGCAGCGCCGGCATTCACGCCGGGAACAGCAGCGGGTCGCAAAACACGGGGAGGCAAAGACTGGTGGCGGTTCTCGAACTCACCAATATCTCGAGGCATTTCGGCGCCATCCAGGCGGTCAACGACGTATCGCTGTCGATCGAGCCCGGACAGGTGGTCGGCCTGATGGGCGACAACGGCGCCGGCAAGTCGACGCTGGTCAAGATGATCGCCGGCAATTTCCGCCCCAGCCATGGCGTCATGCGCATGGACGGCAAGGAGTTGATCCTGCACAAGCCGGCGGAAGCTCGCCAGCACGGCATCGAGATCGTCCACCAGGACCTGGCGCTGTGCAACAATCTGACCGCTGCCGCCAATGTCTATCTCGGCCGTGAATTGCGCCGCGGCTTCGGCCCTTTACGCATCCTCGACTATGCCGCCATGTACAAGCGCGCCGGCCAGCTCTTCGCCGAGTTGAAGTCCGAGACCCGTCCGCGCGACCTCGTCAAGCAGATGTCGGGCGGCCAGCGCCAGGCAGTAGCGATCGCGCGCACCATGCTGTCGCAGGCGAAGATCGTGTTGATGGACGAACCGACGGCCGCGATCTCGGTGCGCCAGGTCGCCGAAGTGCTGAACCTGATCCGCCATTTGCGCGACCAGGGCATCGCAGTGGTGCTGATCAGCCACCGCATGCCTGACGTGTTCACCGTCGCCGACCGCGTCATCGTCATGCGGCGCGGCCGCAAGGTCGCCGACAAGACGATTGCGTCAAGTTCGCCCGAGGAAGTCACCGGGCTGATCACCGGCGCCATCGAACAGGTTTGATCTCAGCGAATTTCACCACGCACAGCACATGAAGGTCGACGATGGCACTGACAATTGACCAGCCGATCGAACAAAAGCAGCAATCCTTGCCGGCAAGACTGTTTGCCAGCCAGACCTTCTGGGTGGTGATCGCGGTCATCCTGGCCTGCCTGTTCCTGTCTTTTGCCACCGACGCCTTCGCCACGTCGAAGAACCTTTACAACATCACCCGCAACATCACCTTCGTCGCCATCATCGCGCTCGGCATGACCTTCGTCATCATCACAGGTGGCATCGACCTGTCGGTCGGTTCGGTGCTCTGCCTGTCGTCGATGGTGCTGGCCGTCACCATGCATGCCGGCTACTCCATCGAGGTCGGCATCCTCGCCTCGATCGCCACCGCGCTCGCCATAGGCGCCTTCAACGGCATCATGATCGCCTATCTCGGCTTTCCACCCTTCGTGGTGACGCTCGGTATGCTGTCGATTGCCCGCAGCCTCGCCATGGTCGCCTCCAACAACACCGTCGTCTTCCAGTTCGGCCCGGATCACGACAAGCTTCTGGCGCTGGGCGGCGGTGCATGGGTGTTCGGCATCGCCAATCCGGTGCTCTACATGATCCTTTTGGCGCTGATCACCGGCTTCACGCTGCGCTGGACCAAGTTTGGCCGCCACATCTTCGCCATTGGCGGCAATGAGCACGCGGCGACGCTGACCGGCGTTCCCGTCAAGCAGATCAAGGTCGCCGTCTATATGATCTCGGCGCTGGCGGCGGGCATTGCCGGCATCATCCAGACCGGATGGCTGGGCGCCGTCACCACCAATCTCGGAACCGGCATGGAACTGCAGGTCATCGCCGCCACGGTCATTGGCGGCGCCAATCTCGCCGGCGGCGTCGGCACCGCCTTCGGCGCTATTGTCGGTGCCGCGCTCATCGAAGTGATCCGCAACAGCCTTGGTCTGCTCGGCATCAATGCTTTCTGGCAAGGCGTGTTCATCGGCGGCGCCATCCTGCTCGCGGTGCTGTTCGACCGGATCCGCAACTTCAGGCGCAATGACTGAATGTTTTTGGACTGAACCTTTCGGCTGGAAACCGTTGCCTTGACATCGAAATCCCTGTTCGAGCTCAACGGCCGGCTGGCGCTGATCACCGGCTCCGGCCAGGGCATCGGTCTGGCGCTGGCGCGCGGCCTTGCCGAGCATGGCGCAAGTGTCGTGCTCAACGGCCGCGATGCCGGCAAGGTTGCCGGTGCTGTCGCCGGCTTGCGCGACGCTGGCTTCAAAGCGCACCCCTCGACCTTCGACGTGACGGATTTTCGCGCGGTCGATGCCGATGTCGCCCGCATCGAGGCCGAGATCGGCGCCATCGACATCCTGATCAACAATGCCGGCGTGCAGTTCCGCGCTCCGCTCGAGGACTTTCCCGAGGAGCAGTGGGAGCGGCTGTTCAAGACCAATGTCTCCGGCGCCTTCCATGCCGGCAAGGCGGTCGCCCGCAATATGATCGCGCGCGGCAAGGGCAAGATCATCAACATCGGCTCGGTGCAGAGCGAACTCGCCCGGCCCAACATCGCGCCCTATACGGCCACCAAGGGCGCAATCCGCAATTTGACACGTGGCATGTGCACCGACTGGGCGAAATACGGCTTGCAGGTCAATGCCATCGCCCCCGGCTATTTCCGCACCGAGATGAACCAGGCGCTGGTCGACAACCAGGAATTCTCCGCCTGGCTGGAAAAGCGCACGCCGGCTGGCCGCTGGGGGTATGTCGACGAACTGATCGGCGCCGCCGTGTTCCTCGCCTCCGACGCCTCATCCTTCGTCAACGGCCATACGCTTTATGTCGACGGCGGCATGACGGCTTCGGTTTGACGGGAAACCCTATCGCTCAGTCTGAAAATCCACCACTACGGCCGGCAGCACACAGCGGCTTTCGCCCCGCGCCTTGACGCGAGCCCGAACTCAGCCGCACAATCCCGTCGCAGGCGAAGGGAGGCCAGTCGTCTGCGGGAGGTATAACCCATGACGGACGCGATCAGGCTCTATTGGGGCCGGTTCGGACATGTTTCTGTCCTGAATGTCGCCAGCGACTTCGTCACCCATGCGCATGTCGAGGCCCACATCATCATCTGGCTGGAGGGCACGGCCGGCGAGATGACCGTCGGCCGCGAGACGGTGCCGCTGGGTCCCGGCACCGCCGCCGGCATCAATTCCTACCAGCCGCACAGCCACATTCTGTCGCAGAACGGCAGGCCCGGCCTGTTCCTCGCTTTCTACATCGATCCGGATTGGGCGCGCCGGCGCCGCGACCTGCCTTCGTCGGCGCCGTTGTTTGCACAGGCTGCGATCACGCTCGAACCCTGGCTGCACCAGGCCGCCGCCAACCTGCTCGACCATTTGAGCGATAATGAAAGCATCGACGACGTCGCCAATTACGAGATCGAGCGCTTCATCGATAGCCTGCTCGACGCCGCCGACGCCTCGGCGCCGCAGGAGGCGCGGATCCGGGTCAACACAATGCAGGATTTCCGCGTCCGCAAGGCAATCCAGCTGATGAAGGCCAATGTCTGCGAACGCATCTCGTTCGACGACGTCGCCCGCAGCGTCGGCCTGTCGCGGCCGCACTTCTTTGCTTTATTCAAGGAACAGACCAATCTGACGCCCAATGTCTACTGGAACACGCTGCGCATGGAGGAAGCCGTGCGGCAGCTGCAGTGGTCGCAGGAGCCGCTGATCTCGGTCGCCTGCAATCTCGGCTTCACCACCCAGGGCAATTTCTCGCGCTTCTTCCGCGACCATGTCGGCGTGCCGCCGACGCTTTACCGCGAGGCGGCGCGGGCCATGGCCTGAGCCAAGCCGCTCGTTTTTCAGACTCCTTGATAGGGCCGCAAGACCCATTGATAAGCGCAGCGCCGGCCGCCGCCCTACCCTGCAGCGTATCGAATTCGTAGGGGAATGATCATATGGCTGAAGTCACCGTCTCCAGCGTCATCGACGCGCCGGTCGAAAAGGTCTGGGCGCGCATCCGCGACTTCAACGGCCTGCCGGGCTGGCATCCGCGCATGGTCAAGAGCCATATCGAAGACGGCAAGAGCGCCGAAACCATCGGCTGCGTGCGTAGTTTCGAGCTCGCCAGCGGCGCGCGTATCCGCGAAAAACTGCTCGACTTCTCGGATGCGGATTTCCGCGTCAGCTATTCGATCCTCGAAACGCCGCAACCGCTGACCAATCACAAGGCGACGCTGCAATTGCGCCGCGTGACAGACGGCGACCGCACCTATGCCGAATGGACCGCGAGCTTCGACGCGGCACCCGACGAGGCCGACAAGATCGCCGCCGGCATGGCCGCCAATGTCTTCCAGGGTGGCTTCAATGCGTTGAAGAGCCATTTTTCTGGCCAGAGCTGAGTCAGGGGAGACTGCCATGGCGCTTGCCCTCCAGACCTTTTCGGCCGTCAGGGATGCCAACGCGGCGCTGAAGGCGCCCGGCACCCGCTATCTCGGCGGCGGCACACTGGTCGTGCGCGCCGCCAATGAAGGCGATATCTCCGTCTCCGGCCTTGTCCGCTCGACCGATCCGACCCTTTCCGGGATCACTGTTGCCGGCGGCAAGGTCCGCATAGGCGCTTCGGTGACGATGGCGGCTATCGCCCGCCATCCGGAGCTTGCGGCGCTGTCCAAGGCCGCACGCGCCGTCGGCGGCCCGGCAATCCGCAATATGGCGACTGTCGGCGGCAATCTGTTCGCACCCGCGCCCTACGGTGATTTCGCTGTCGCCCTGCTGGCGCTGGATGCGACGGTTGGCACCGATGATGGGGAATTGCCTATCGAGGATTTCCTGGCCAAGCGGGACGGCAGCCGCGCCATCGTCACGTCAGTCGCCTTCGCACTGCCGAAGGCTGAGAATTTCCGCTTTCTGAAAGTGTCGCGGGTCAAGCCGAAGGGCGTCTCGGTGCTCAGCATCGCCGCCGTTCTCGAACAGGCCGGCGACGGCACTGTCTCCTCGGCGCGGATCGCGCTCGGCTGCATGGCAGACCGGCCGATGCGCGCCCGCGCTGCGGAAAAGGCACTGATCGGCAGCAGGCTTGACCAGGGCGGCATCGCAGCGGCGCTGGCTGCAGCCGGTGAAGGCACTTCGCCAATCACCGATCCGATCGCCAGCGCCTGGTATCGCGCCGAGGTTCTCCCGGTCCATCTCGGCCGGCTGCTGCTTACTTAACCACCGCTTGGGGGGCGCGCGTCTGTCCGATCAATCGGGCAGGCGCGCTGGGAGGAAAACATGGCAAAGGTTCCGGTTCAGTTCACGCTCAACGGCTCGGAGAAGGCCGAATTTGTCGACAGCGGCACGACACTGCTGCACGCGCTGCGCGACAAGATCGGCGACACCTCGCCCAAGGGCGGCTGCCACCAGGGCACCTGCGGCGCCTGCTCGGTGATCATCGACGGCGAACTCCGGCTCTCTTGCCTGACCCTGGCCGAGACCTGCAGCGGCGCCGACATCCGCACCACATCGGGCCTCGCTGAGGCCGGCGTCCTGCATCCGCTGCAGCGTGCCTTCCTGGACGCCTTCGCCACGCAATGCGGCTTCTGCACGCCGGGCATGATCATGGCCGCCAAGGTGATGCTCGACCATACCCCCAATCCGAGCCGCGAGGACGTGATCGAGGCGCTGTCCGGCAATATCTGCCGCTGCACCGGCTACGAGCCGATCATCCAGGCGGTGCTGACGGCGGCCCGAGCCAATTCGCAGAACGCGGCCTAAGGACCAAAAGAATGGAACTGCGCAAAAACTATTTCGCCGATCAGCGCAAGGACGGCCTGCACGAGATCGGCCATGGGCGGCCGCGGCTGGATTCGCCGGGACATGTGACGGGCAAGACCGCCTATTTCGCCGACCGCAACGTCCCGAATATGCTTCACCTGAAAATGGTGCGCAGTCCGCACCACCATGCCCGCATCCGTTCGATCGACACTTCCGAAGCGGAGAAGCATCCCGGCGTGGTGAAAATCCTCACTGCCAGGGACGTTCCGCACAATGTCTACACCATCCTGATCCTGATCCAGGTCGGGCCGGAGGACGAGACGGTGCTGGCCGACGGCAAGGTGCGCTGGAAGGGCGAGGCCGTGGTGGCGGTGCTGGCCGAGACCGAGCGCGCGGCTCAGGAAGCGGCAGCCAAGGTCAAGGTCGACTATGAGGTGCTGCCGGCCGTCTTCGACATGGAGGAAGCGCTGAAGCCCGGCGCGCCTTTGGTCAACGAATATCACGGCCAGAACTATTATCTCTATGACAGCGGCGAGTGCCGCAAGGTGCGCTTCGGCGATGTCGAGGCGGGCTTTGCCGGCGCCGACCACATCCTCGAACAGAGTTATCAATCCTCGCCGATCGAGCATGCGCCGACCGAGACCACCGGTTGCGTCGTGGTGCCCGAAGGCAATGACCGCTTCACCTGCTACACCAACACCCAGGCGATGTTCTTCACCCTCGACAACGCCTCGATCATCCTGCAGATGCCCGGCTCCAAACTGCATTTCGCCGGCGGCACCGTCGGCGGCGGCTTTGGCGGCAAGGTCGACGTCATCGTCGAGCCGATCGCCATTCTTGGCGCCAAGCTGACAGGACGTCCCGTCTCCTTCATCTACAGCCGCGAAGAGGAGATGCAGATCTCCTCGCCGCGCGCCGCCGAAAAGATAATCATCAAGGATGGCGTGATGAACGATGGCCGCATCGTGGCGCGCAAGGTGACCGGCTATACCGATGCCGGCGCCTATTCGCGGCACTCGCCCTACGGTGCGCAGAAGGGTGCCGCGCACTATCCCGGCCCCTACACCATCCCCAATGTCTGGATCGACACCTACTGCGTCTACACCAACCGTACACCCTCCTCCGCCATGCGCGGCTTCGGCGTCACCATCGGCGACTTCGCGCTTGAGGTGCAGATGGACAAGCTGGCGCGGCTGATCGGCATGGACCCGCTCGAATTCCGCTTCATCAACGCCTATCGCGATGGCGACATGAAGGCGCATCGCCAGCCGACCGAAGGAGCGGCGCTGATCGAGTGTATGCAGGAGGCGTCGCGCGCCGCCAACTGGCCTGTGGCGGAGAAGTATATGGCGATGTCCTCCTACAAGAAGGGAGCTTGAGATGGCGCTAAGGCGCGGACGCGGCGTCGCCGCGATCAACTATCCGACGGGCATGAACCTTGGCGGCGACCCGACGCAGGCGCTGGTGCATTCGACGCCGACCGGCAATTTCATGGTGACGCTTTCCAGCGTCGATCTCGGTCAGGGCTTGAAGCAGATCATGGCGCAGATCTGCGCCGAGACCATCGGCGTGCCGACGGACCGGGTTACCATCGACACCGCCGACACCGACACCGGTCCGCACTGCATGGGCACCTTCGCCTCGCGCGGCACCCACCGCGCCGGCAACGCCGTCATCCAGGCGGCCAAGGAAGCGCGCCAGGTGATGCTGGAAGTGGCGGCGGAAGAGCTGGAGGTCAACGCTTCCGACCTTGAAACTGACGGCCAGGGCAATATTCTGGTCAAGGGCGCGCCGCAAAAGTCGATCTCGATCTTCGATGTCGCCTTGTCGGCGCATTTCAAGCGCGGGCGCTCGATATCCGGGCGCGGCATGTTCCTGATCCCGCGCTCCTATCCGGAGAAAGAGACCGGCGCGATGAAGCCGTCGACCTGCTACGCCCATGCCTGCACGGTGGCCGAGGTCGAGGTCGATGACGAGACGGGCGAGGTTACGGTGCTGACCGTCAAGAACGTCTTCGAGATCGGCCGCGCGCTGAACCCGAAAATGGTCGAGCAGCAACTGGTCGGCGGTTCCTGGATGGGCATCAGCCATGCGCTATACGAAACGACCGAGCCCTATTATCCCAACCGCGACCATGGCGGCACCGACTTCAACCAGTATCTGATGCCGGGACCGGGCGATCTCGCCCAAACCGAGATCATCGTGCTGGAGCGGCCTTCGGCCGACGGGCCTTATGGCGCCAAAGGGCCAGGCGAAATGTGCGCGAACCCGCAGATCCCCGCGGTTGCCAATGCCGTCTTCGGCGCCGTCGGCGTGCGCATCGACACGCTGCCGATCACACCGGAGCGCATATTGCGCGCGCTGAAGGCGCAAGCGGCGAACTGAGGACGACATGCAGGAGCCGAATGCCGAGACTGTCGCGACCTCGCCGGAGGCGGTGGCACAGCATCTCGCTGCTTCGCGCTACCTCGCCGACGACAGCCTGGCCACCGCCATCTTCCTGGCGATACGGCTCGGCAAGCCGCTGCTGCTGGAAGGCGCGCCCGGCGTCGGCAAGACCGAAGCTGCCAAGGCGGTCGCACAGCTCCTCGGCCGCGATCTGGTGCGGCTGCAATGCTATGAAGGCATCGACGCTGCGCACGCGCTCTACGAATGGAATTACCAGCGCCAGCTGCTCGCCATCCGCCATGCCGGCGAGCACGAGGTCGACATCTACGACGACCGTTTCCTGATCGCCCGGCCGCTTCTGCAAGTGCTGCGAGCGCCCCGGCAGCGCGTGCTGCTGGTCGACGAGATCGACCGATCCGATCATGAGTTCGAAGCGCTGCTTCTCGAATTCCTTTCCGATTTCCAGATCAGCATCCCCGAGCGCGGCACGATCCGCGCCGAAGCGCAGCCGATCGTCCTCCTGACCTCGAACCGCACCCGCGAACTGGCGGAGGCGCTGCGTCGGCGCTGCGTCTATCACTGGATCGGTTATCCCGACGCCGAGCGAGAAGCCGCCATCATCATGCTGCGCGCCGGCGGGGTCGCCGAAGCGACCGCCCGCGCCGTGGCGGCCGCCGTGCAGGAGATCCGCGTCCGCCCGCTGGCCAAGCCGCCCGGCATCTCCGAGGCCGTCGAATGGGCCAACGCCGCCACCATACTGGAGAAAGGCGGCAGCCCATGGCCGCAAGCCTTCCGCCGCGCCATCGGCGTGCTGATCAAGGACGAGGAGGATTTGTCCGCGATCGCGCCGGAGCTTGGCCGGATTGTCGAGGAGGCGCTGGGGTGACGTGTGAGGTCAACAGCTCGTTCACAGCGAGGTGGCCTCACCTGGGCACTCTGCAACGCTGGCGGGACAGCGCCCCCCTCTGTCCTGCCGGACATCTCCCCCACAAGGGGGGAGATCAGCCGTCATCCTGGCTTTCGCCAATCTCCAGCGGCGCAGAAAGAACCGAAGCGCCGAAGCCGCCAATCTCCCCCCTTGAGGGGGAGATGTCCGGCAGGACAGAGGGGGGCGCGAAGGAATGATGCGTCAGGGAACCCTTCCTCTCGCCTCCGCGCCCTTCCTCCACTTCGCCCGGCTGCTGCGCCGCCACGCCTTTGCCGTCGCCCCCGAGCAGGTCTCCAGTTTCATGCAGGCCATAACCCTGCTCGGCCCGCGCTCCATGGCCGACATCCGCGAGGCGGCGCTCGCAACGCTTGCCCCCCCGCCCGATCGCCGCGGCGAATTCGAGGCGCATTTTCGCAATCACTTCCATGGCGATGGCCAACCCTCGATCGAAGGCGAGGAAGACGAGGAAACCCGCATCAAGGACGATCACGGCACGCGCCAGGAGGAGAAACAGACCACGCGCCAGGAGAAAGGCGGCGAGCTGTCGTCGGCAATCGAACAGCTCAGCAGCCGCGACTTCCTCCGCGACGACGATGGCCTTGGGCCCTTCCGCCGCAAGCTCGCTTCAGCCCTCCCCGCACGCCGCTCATTCCGCACCGTGCGCACCCATTCGCGCGGCAAGCTCGACCTGCGCCGCTCGCTCAGGGAAATCGTCAGCGCCGATGGCGATATCCCTGAGCCGCAGCTCCGCCGCCGCCAGACGGTGCCGCGCAAGCTGCTGATCCTGATCGACGTCTCCGGCTCGATGAAGCTGCACACATCGGATTATCTCAAACTGGCGCACGCCGCCGTACAAGCTGCTGACCGTGCCGAAATCTTCACCTTCGGCACGCGGCTCACCCGCATCACGTCCGCACTGCGTATCCGCGATCGCGACCAGGCTCTCGCCCGCGCGGCGGCACTCGTCGACGACTGGGACGGTGGCACGCGCATGGGACCGACCCTGCTCGCCTTCCTCTCGGTGCCGCGTTTCTCAGCTTTCGCCCGCGGTGCTGCTGTGATCATCCTGTCGGACGCGCTGGAGCGCGGCGACCATGCCGATCTCGAGACCGCAATGCGCCGGCTGAGCGCCCGCGCCTTCAGGCTCTCGCTGGCCACACCGCTGGCCGGCGACCCGCGTTTTCTTCCCGCCACGGCAGCGCTCCGCGCCATCCTGCCTGATCTCGACGATCTCATCGACGGCTCGTCGCTCGGGAGTCTCACCGATTTCATCCTGTCGCTCGCCCGCCCGGCCCCGGCGGCGTCGGCAATCTGGAAAAGGGTATCGTGATGCAGAAAGCCATCGACGCGCATTTCCACATCTGGCGCCAGCAGGACCAGCCATGGCTGGTCGGGCCGATGGTGCCGCGCATTTTCGGCCCCTACGAACCCATCCGCCGCGACTACCCAATTACGGAATTCCTCGAAGACCAGAAAGACTCCGACGTCGAAAAGGCCGTCTATGTCCAGACCAACTGGGCCAAGGAGGATTTCGAAAAAGAAGTCGCCTTCCTGCAGAAGACTGCCGACGAGACCGGCTGGCCGCATGCCATCGTCGGCTATGCCGACATGACCGTCGACGACGTGCGCCACCAGATCGACCGACTTATGAAATACAAACTGTTGCGCGGCGTGCGCATGCAGTTGCACTGGCACGAGACGCCGGCCTTCCGCTTCGCTGCCTCGGCCGATCAGGTCATCGACCCCAAGGTGCGGGCCAATGTGGCGCGGCTGAAAGACTATGGCCTGTCCTTCGACCTGCAGCTTTTCCCTGCCCAGATGAAGGACGGGCTGACGCTGGTCGGCGAGAACCCCGACACCAATTTCATCCTCACCCATGCCGGCATGCTGACCGGCATGGAGGCTGAGACGATCGAGGCCTGGAAAGCCGGCCTGAGTACGCTATCAACAGCGCCGAACTTCTACGCCAAGCTGTCGGGCCTCGGCACCTTCGCCCACCGCAACGATCCGGCGTTGATTGCCTACATCGTCGACAATACCATCGACATTCTGGGCGCTGACCACCTGATGTTCGGCTCCAACTTCCCGATCGAAAAACTCTGGACGACCCATGCCGAACTGATCGAGGCGCACCGCGCCGCGGTGGGCAAGCACGGCGCAACTGCCGAGGCCGATATCTTCTGGAACACGGCGGAGAAGGTGTACCGGCCGGTGTAGAGCGGGCGCCGTCCCTTCCCCCGCAAGGGGAGGAGGCAAGGCGCGCGACTGCCTACTTTAAGTCGAACTGCGGATCGACCGGAATCTGCATCGCAGTCACCAGATGGTTGGTCTGCCCGGCCAGCCCGATGATCGACACCAGCTCGCCATGCTGCGCATCGGTCATGCCTTTGGCGCGGGCAGCTGCCGTATGCGAGTGGACGCAGTAGGAGCAGCCATTGGCGGTGGATACAGCGATGTAGATCATCTCCTTGGTCAGCGGGTCGATCGCGCTCTCCGTGGCCATCACCACCTTCACCTGGTCCCATGTCCGTTTCAGCAAGGCCGGATCGTTGGCCAGCCCGCGCCAGAAATTATTGACGAAGTCCGACTTGCGCGTCGCGCGGATGTCGTCAAACACAGCCTTCGCAACCGGGATTCTTTCGACCTCGGCATCGCTGAGGAGTTTTGTGGCGGCCATGGCGTTTCCTTTCGTTGAATCGGTGGATCAGGTCGTTGAATCAGGTCTGGAGCAAAGACGGCTAACCAACTTTTCTGATTCGGTTTTACGCGCGGAACCATGGCGATTGGCCGAGGCATCTCAGCTTGGTCATTCACGGGCGAAGCAGGCGCGAAGCGCCGTCGCGGAGACCCGAAGACGACGAAGGCGCTGAGGCCTTCGCCAATTGGTGACCTATGCGCACCGTCAAACACCGACCGGCAACCTAGTGCACTGCCGCATACATGATCTTCTCCTCCGTCGCCTCCGCCGGCGAGAACTCCTCCACGATGCGCCCCTGTCGGCACACCAGAATCCGATCCGACAGGTTCATGATTTCCGGCAGGTAGGACGAGATCACCACCACGGCCAGCCCCTCATCGGCCAGCCGGTTGATGATCTGGTGGATCTCGGCGATGGCGCCGACATCGACGCCGCGCGTCGGTTCGTCGAAGATGACGATGCGCGGCTGCTGCACCAGCCCCTTACCGATCACCACCTTCTGCTGGTTGCCGCCGGAAAGTTCGACCACGCGGGCATTGTCGTTGATCGCCTTGATGTTCAGCGTCTTCGTCCATTCAGCGGAAAGCGTGCGCATCTCCTGCTGGTTGATCACCCAGGCCTTTTCGCGACCCGCCGCCAGGAGCCCGCCGAACAAATTCTCGGCAATGCCCATCGTCTCGAAAATGCCCTCGCTTTTGCGGTCCTCGGTAACATAGACGATGCCGTCGGCGACCGCTTCGCTCGGCACGATATAGCGCACCGGCCTGTCGTCGAGTTCAATCGCGCCACCGCGCAAAAAATCGCGCTTGTAGATGCCGGAGACGATCTTGAAGGTCTCGGTACGGCCGGAGCCGATCAGCCCGAACACGCCGGTGATCTGTCCCTCGAAGATCGAGAAGGAGGTGTTGCGCACGACATTGCTCATCGAAATGTCCTGCACCGACAGCACCTTCTTGCCCGCCTTGCGCAGCCTGGCCTCGTCGCGCTGGCGATAGATCTGTCCCGACAGCGTACGCCCGACCATGGCGGCGACGATCTTATCGCGGTCGAAGGCCGAATTGTCGTCGGTGATCACCAGTTCGCCATCGCGCAGGATTGTGATGCGGTCGGCGATCATCAGCGCCTCTTCCAATGCATGGCTGATGAAGACGATCGAGACGCCGTTCGCCTTCAGCCGCCGGATCAGCGCGAAAAAGTGCCGCTTCTCCTCCGGCGTCAGCGTCGCCGTCGGCTCGTCGAAGATGATGATCTCGGCATTGTGGTGAACGGCGCGCGCGATTTCGACCATCTGACGCTTGGCCGCGCCCAGCGTCGCCACCATGGCGTTCGGGTCGACCGGAAAGTTCAGCGATTGCAAAAACTGTTGCGCCGAAATGTAGGTGCCGCGCAGCCGGTTGAGAAACTTTTCGGTGCCGAGATAGAGGTTTTGCGCCACTGTCATCGACGGCACCAGGCTGGTCTCCTGGAACACCATGGCGATGCCGGCCTCGAGCGCCGCATGCGGCGAGGCGTAGGCGATCTCGCGGCCTTTGTGGAACATCTTGCCGGAAGTGGCGTCGACGACGCCGGCAATGATCTTGGTCAGTGTCGATTTTCCGGCGCCATTCTCGCCGAGCAGCGCGTGGATTTCGCCCTTGCGCAGTTCGAAGCTGACTTGTCTGACCGCGGGCACGCCGCGATAGTTTTTGGTGACGTTTTCCAGGCGCACGATCGGTTCCATCAGAGACCTCCTGCGTCGATGGCCAGCACGCAATCGCCGCCCCTGGAGGCGATGAACAGGCGGCCGTCCTTCTCCGCCACGCTGCAGATGCCGTGGCGCGTGCCGTCGGCGCGGCTGTGCAGGCTGAATTGCGGCTGCATGGTCCGGTCGAGCTTCACCACCAGCCCATAGGAGCGGCTCGGCGACCAGGGCTTGTGGATGCCCATGGTGCGGATGCCGCCGCATTGCAGCGGTTCGAGGAAGCTGCGATTGGAGGCCAAAGCCGGCGCAATCCAGTAGGCCGGCGCCACCTGGTCTAGCATGTCGCGCCGATAGTGGGTTTCCTGGAGAACGAATTCGATCAGCCGGTTGCGTGGCGCGAACAGAGCCAGCCACGCGCCGCCATCGCCGGCCGGCGCGAGGCGCGCGGGATAGCCGGGCAGATGCGTCAGCATGGTCGAGCGGCTACCGGTCGCACCATCGAAGCGAACGAGCTGATGGCGCCAGCTTTCGCTGACCAGCACATCCCGCCCAATGGGATGCAGCCCATAGGGAAAGGCGATATCGCCGGCCACTTTGCGGAACTCGGCGGCGGCCGCGTCCCGCCTCCAAAGCGAACCGGACGCGCCCTTCTTCATCAGGTCGGCGGCCCATTGCGACGGCGTGTGCTCAGCCGAGCCATTGGCCAGCCACAACGTGCCGTCGTCTGCATAGGCAAGCGCGGTGATGCAGCTGACGCCGGCCGGCAGCGAAACCTCCTTGCCGGCAACCAGCAGCTTGCCGCTCTCAAGTCCGACCGTCAGTTCTCCCGACAGTGATAGAGCCAGCGCAGTGATGTGGGAAGGAAAGGTCTCGACAACCTTCGGCTCCACTCCTGCGGCAAGCGAATAGATGGCGTTGCCGCTGGAAGCGAGCAGCCGGCCATCGGCAACCAGCAGATTGTCGGGCTCGATCAGCCCGGCAAAAACCGGCGCATCATCGAGCCGCGTGTTGGGCCGGAAGGCGCCGTCGAGCGGTGGGATGGTCACCGCCTTGCCACGAAACAGGTCGAGCACAGGATCGAGGATCATGGCTTCGCTCCCCAATAAGAAGCGGAACTGGTCCAGTTCGGGTCGGCGCCCGCAATCTTGTAGCGGCCGATGCGGTTGTTAAGGATGCCGCCGACGAACAGGAAACCCTTGTGCTCGCGCATCGAGGTGACCATCGGATGCGCGCCGCCGGTGAGGTCGCCCATCGCCTCGATAATGCCGCCCTTGTCGTTGAATTTCACCACGCCGCCGGTGTTGATGTTGGGGAACAGCCACTCGTCCTGCGGCAGCCGGCGCGTCATGCGCTTGCGCATATCAGGATGGCGCAGCGACAGGTCGAAGCTCGGCGTGCGCATGCCGAGCCATGCCATCCAGTAATTGCCGTCGGAGGCGCGGTTGACGTTGTCGGGATAGCCCGGCATGTCGCGGATGACGCATTCGGCGGCGCCCGCCTTCGGCCCTTCCAGCCAGTAGCGATGCACGCGGCAGGCCCAGCTCTCAGCGAAGAACAGCGACTTGCCGTCATGCGCCATGCACACACCGTTGGTGTAGCGGTAGCCGTCGAGCAGTGTCTTCGTCGAACCGTCCTTCGGGTCATAGACCAGCAGCCGGCCGGTGGCGCGGTTCTCGATCGAGTCCAGTGCCCAATCGTGGGCGTCATAGCGCTTGGTGGAGTCAGTGAAATAGATGCGCCCGTCCGGCGCGATGTCGCAATCATTGGGGTCGCGCAGCCGCGCATCGTCGACGATCGAGGTCCAGGAGCGCGACGTCTCGGCCGACAGGCGCTTCACTTCCCGATCCGGCGAGACGGAATAGAGCCCCATGGCGCCGACGCAGCTGATCAGATTGCCCGATTTGTCGAAGGCCAGGCCCAGCGGAAAGCCGCCGATGTGGGCAAACACCTCCGATTTCACATAGTCCGGCGCGAAGAAGCGGACGATCTCGCCATGGCGCGTGCCGCAATAGAGATGATCGTCGCGGTCGAGGATGACGTCTTCCGGCCCTTCCAACTCGCCGAGCCCGATATGGTCGGCCGCCGACAGCCGGTTGTCGAGCGCGTAGGGCGTGCCTGAGCCCGGCACCGCAGACTGTGTCTCGCCCATCTTGAGATAGACCGGCGCGACATAGATCTCGTTCAGCACCTTATGGCGGTTCTTCAGCCAGCGGATGTCGATCGTCACCGCCACCGCCAGCATGATGCCCAGCACCATCTGGTTGGTGCCGGTGCCATAGCCCAGCCGGATCAGCCCGTTGGTCATGGTCAAGACGATGATGGCGCCCATCAGCCCCTTGATGACCGAGCCGCGGCCACCACCCAGGCTGACGCCGCCGACCACCGCCGCCGTCAGCGCCATGATCTCCAGGTTGAGGCCGGTGCCCGGCCCTGCCCCACTCAGGCGGCAAGCGATCAGGAAGCCGCCGATCGAGGCGCAGAAGCCGGAAAAGACATAGGTCATGAACACGGTGCGGCGCACGCGAATGCCGGCATTATGCGCCGAGCGCCTGGAGCCGCCGACCGCCAGCACATGCCAGCCCGGCCGTGAGCGCGTCAGCGCGATATGGGTGACGATGGCAAGAATGATCGCCAGCCACACCGAGACCGAAAGCCCCCAGAAGGTGCTGTCGCCGATGAAGTCGAGCACATCCGATGTCGCCTGGGAAAGCTGCACGTCGGCGGCATAGGTGGTGACGAGAATATCGAACAGCGCCCGGCCGAAGATGAACGTCACCAGGGTGGTGAGGAAGGCGCGCAGCCTGAGGTAGCCGACGAGGTAGCCGTTGACGGCGCCGAAGATCAGGCCGGTGGCGAGCGATGCCGCCAGCGCCAGCCAGATAGACTGTTCGAGAATGAAGAAGACATAGACGGCGGAGAAGCAGGACAGCGCGAAGATCGAACCGACGGACAGATCGATGCCGCCGCCCAGCATCACCACCGTCATGCCGGTGACCACCATCGAGAACTCGCCGAGCTGGCGGGTCGATTCCTGTAGCGAGGTCAGCTTGAAGAAGCCGGGAATGATCGAGCCGAACACGCTGAGCGTCGCCACCAGCGCCAGGAACGGAATGGCGTTGTCGGTCCAGCGTTTTGTCAGGATTTCGCCGACCAGATGGTCGGGCACGAGATTGTAGCGCCAGGACTGGAGGCGTTCGCGAAAGGACATCGGCGGCTGCTATTCCATGAGGGAACGAGGTGACCGGATTGTCCAGTCACCTCGTTTATTTCAGTCGAAAAGCGCGGCTTACTTCGCCGCCGCTTCGGCCTGCAGCGCCTTCAGGTCCCAGCAGCTGTCGGGCTTGAGGTCGGCTTTGGTCGTAGCCTTCTCCAGTGTGTAGATGTAGGTGTGCGACGTGCCGGCCGGCTGGCCGCTCTGCAGCAGGAACTTGATGATAGCGTTCATGTCGCCGGACTGGCGGGCAAGGTCTGTCATGACAACGGCGCCATAGGTGCCGTCCTGCAGCTTGTCGCAATCGGCCGCCTTTTCGCCGCCGCCGGTGGTGACCAAAAACACCTTGCCGTCGAGCTTGGCGTCGCGGATGGCGGCGGATGCGCCGGTGGCGTCGCCATCCCAGAAGTCGATGATAGAGCAGATGTCCGGGTTCTGCTGCAGCATTGTCGTCGTCACGTTGCGCGACGTCGTCGGATCCCAGTTGGAGTCGGGCTTGGCCACGACTTTGAAGTCGGGGTGCTTCTCCAGCACCTTCATGATGCCGGCATACTGGTAGAGACTGGACGAGTTGGCCTGATCACCCTGCACAAGGCCGATCTTCTTCGACGAATTCTCGCCGCAGCCCTTGATCGCCGCTTCGGCCTCGAGTTGGCCGAGCCGGTCCCAGTCACTGCCCACAAAGGCGTCGGCCGGGAAGTTGGCGGGATTGTCGACCAGTATGACGTAGGTGCCGGCGGCCTGCGCCTTCTTCATCAGCTTGGAATAGGAGTTGAGGTCCGGCGCATGGATGATCAACACGTCCGGCCTTGTGTCGGACGAGATCGCGTCGGTGATCGCCTGTGCACCGGCATCGACGACCCAGTTCGGATCGCGTGTTTCGAAGGTGCCGCCCCAGGCCTCGACTTCCGTCTTCAGATAGTGCGACCAGCCCTGCGCAAGGTCGAAGCCCATCGCCAGCGGCACCAGCATGACGCGCTTGCCCTTGAGCGCCTGCGCGTATGCGGCCGGGCCCGGATCGTCGGCGGCGAAGGTCGGCGCGACGAAGGCGGTAGCGGCCAGCGCCGTGGCGGCGGCCATCAGTGTTCTGATCAGTTTCATGTCACATCCTCTGTTTTTCACTTATTGCCGGCCGGTCGGCATGACCCGGTCGGGTACCCCTTAGATGTCGCCCTGCTGCGCGGTCTGTTCGTCACGCGGATTGATGATGCCGTCGACGATGATGGCTCCGAGCAGGATCGCCGCCTTGATCAGGTTTTGATAGAGCAGCGGAATGTCGATGATGGTCATCGCGTTCGACAGGATGCCGATAAGTGCAGCGCCCACCAGCACATTGCGCACCCCGCCCCGCCCGCCGGAAAGGCCGATGCCGCCGATCACCGCCACCAGCACGATGTCATAGAGCAGCGTCGAGTTGACGACGCGGGTGTTGATCGAGTGCAGGCTCGACGCCGTCAGCAGGCCGGCGATCAGCGCGACGAAGGCCGAAACCACATAACGCAGCACCAGCATTGGCCGCACCGGAATGCCGATGTTGCGCGCGGCGACCGGATTGTCGCCGGCGAAATAGATGTAGCGGCCCCATTTGGTGTAGCGCAGGAACAGGAAGAACAGGAAGGCGAGCCCGGCGAAGACGAACACTTCGATCGGAATGTCGAGGAAACGCAGGCCGCCGAGCAACTCCACCCAATGGCCCTGAGGCACCGGCACCGCATCCTGTGTGATCAGTTGCGAGCGGACATAGCCGAAGACGAAGGAGCCGGTCGCCAGCGTCACGAAGATCGCCGGCACGTCGGCATAGGCGACGAGAAAACCGTTGAGCAGGCCGATGGCGAGCACGCCTGCCAGCACATAGGCGAAGGCGAGCCCATCAGGCGTTCCGGCGTTGAGCAATTGCAGATACCAGGCGACCGACATCGCCATGATCGCCACCGCCGACAGGTCGATGCCCCTGCCGATTATGACGACCGCCATGCCGAGCGCCAAAATGCCTAGCACCGACACCGAGCGGACGATGGCAACGAGATTGTTGGCAGCGATGAAACCAGGCAGCCCAATGGCAGCGGCGACGAACAGCACCACGGCGATGGCAAAGACAATGCCTTCCTGATTCAGGCTCCTGACATTTGGCCAGCCAATCGTGTTCATGTCTGCATTCGCCCCGATGGCAGCTCTGCCACCCCTTCCGAAGAAAGCTAATCGGCTCGGCGCCGCTTCGTCAAATGAATCCGCGCTCGGAACACCCGTTGGCAGTGATAATCTTCCAGTGGACGCACCGATTGCTAGAACTGGCGCAATGCTACGAAAAGGCTGCGCTTTTGGCATTTGGTTGCGCCATTGCGCGTATGCGCGAAGGTGCCGTTCTGAGGCGAAAGCACAAGGCGGAATTAATTGCCGCCTGAGCGGCGAAAATCGCGAATTCAGGTCCTGGACGTGTGGCCTGAAACTTCGGCGCCTGCACCGGGCGGCAGCACGAGGAACCGCAACGCCGCCACCAGCCCGATGGCGCCGATGATTAGGAAGGCGATGCGAAAATCGACGAGGTCGAGCGCCGGCCGGTCCCTGACGATCTGCGACAGGTTGAGAATGGCAGCCGCCACCGCCACGCCGAACAGCATCGATATCTGCTGCAGCATGGACGACAAAGTCGCCGCCGAGCTGCGCTGCGCGGCATCGATGTCGGCGAAGGCCAGAGTATTCAGCGCCGTGAACTGCATCGAGCGCGTCAGGCCGGCGATCAGCATCAGCATCACTACCAGCGCCTGCGGCGTTTCGGGCGAGATCGCCGCGCAGGCCATGATCGAGGCCGAGGCGATCAGGCCGTTGACGACCATGACCGTGCGAAAACCAAAGCGCCGCAGCGTCGGCGTCGTCACCGTCTTCATGCCGAGATTGCCGAGGAAATAGGCCAGGATCATCAAGCCGGCATCGACCGGCGAAAGGCCAAAGCCGACCTGAAACAGCAGCGGCAAAAGGAACGGCGTGGCGTTGATCGCCACGCGAAAAATGGTGCCGGCGGCAAGCGTCGAGATGGCGAAGGTCTGCACCCTGAACGCGCTGAGATCGAGCAGCGGATGCGGCGCGCGCCGGAGATGCCGCACCGCCAGCCAGCCGATGACGATACCGGCGGCAATCAGCAGCACGGCGGGCAAAGCGCCGTCTTCCGGATGTGCGATGCGCTCAAGGCCGTAGAGCAGCAGCGCGAGCCCCAGCGACGTGAGGAAAAACCCGGCCAATCCAGCGGCTTGGGATCGGCCGCGCGGTCGCCCGGAATGAAGCGCGCGACCAGCGCCAGCCCGACCAGCCCAAGCGGGATGTTGATGAAGAAATTCCAGTGCCAGGAGAGATAGGTTGTGATGAAGCCGCCAAGCACCGGCCCGACCACGGGCGCAAACAACGCCGGCCAGGTGATCAGCGCCGTGGCGTTGAGCAGCTCCGATTTCGACGCATTGCGCAGCACCAGAATTCGCCCGACCGGCGTCATCAGCGCGCTGCCAAGGCCTTGCACGACACGGGCGGCGACAAACTGGGTCAGATTTTGCGAGAAGCCGCAGGCCAGCGAGGCCAGCGTGAACAGTACGATCGCCAGCAGGAAGATGTTGCGCGCGCCGAAGCGGTCGGCAAGCCAGCCCGACAGCGGCACGAACACTGCCATGGTCAGCATATAGGCGGTGATGCCGATGCTCATCGCCACCGCCGGCACGCCGAAGGATTGTCCCATCTGCGGCAGCGAGGTCGAGATGATCGTCGAATCCAGCAGCTGCATGAAAAACGCGATGGCGACGATCAGCGCCACGCGCCGCGCATTGCTGGCGGTTGCGGCGGAGGCCTCGGTGTCGGGAACGGCAGTCATGGCGAACCGCGTTGAACAGCATATGGCTGGCCCCGTCCAGAGCTTATCCAACAAACTTCCGTGTCGGCTCGCAGCCTGTTATGGATGGGCGGGCGGCCAAGGAGATTGCATGAAGCCTATCTATATCGACTACCTCAATGGCCTCGATATCGAAGCCCTGGAGATGACCGACGGCGAAATCATTGCCGCTGTCGAAGCCGGGCTTATCGCGCAAGGCAATGGCCAGACGGTGATCCAGCCGCGCGTCCATCTTGAACCCGACCCTTCCTTCCATGGCCATTTCAACGTTCTGCGCGGCTACGTTGCGCCGCTCGATACGGCGGGCGTGAAAATCGTCGGCGACTATGTCGACAATTATCTGCACGGGCTCCCTTCAGAATTTGGCATTCTAAACCTGTTCGATCCGCGCACCGGCACGCCGCGCGCCATTCTCGACGCCACCGTCATCACCGATATGCGCACCGGCGCCGTCACCGCTATCGGCGCCAAACATCTGGCGCGCAAGAACTCCAAGGTGCTGGCCCATATCGGCGCGCGCGGCACCGCCTACTGGAATGTGCGCCTGCTCGACCATCTCTTCGACTTCGACGAGATCCACGTTCATTCGCGCCGCCCGAAAAGCCGCGACGGCTTCGCCGCCAAACTCTCCGCCGATCTCGGCAAGACCGTCACGGCGGTCGCCGACTGGGAGAGCTGCGTCAAGGGCGCCGACATCGTCGTCGAGGCCTCGCGGCTGCCGGAGCCGCAGCCGCTGCTCAAGACCGAATGGATCAAGCCCGGTGCGCTGGTCGTGCCCTATGGTACGATGAGCGCGGTGGAGCTGTCATTGACCGACATCATGCAGAAAATGGTCGTCGACGACTGGGGCCAGTGCAAAGGCGGCAAGTTCGGCTCGCTGCGCGCCCATGTCGAGACCGGGCGGCTGAGCGAAGCGACGCTGCACGCCGAGCTCGGCCAGATCGCTGCCGGTCTCAAGCCGGGACGCCAGAGCGACGACGAGACGATCCTGTTCTGGCATCGCGGCCTGTCGCTGTCCGACATTGCGCTGGGCAAGGCGATGCTGGCCAAGGCTGCTGATAAAGGCATCGGCCAGAGGCTGCGCTTCGCATGAGCGCGCTCGTCCTCACCGGCGCCGGCGTCAGCGTCGAGGATGTCGCGGCGGTCGCCCGCGCCGGCCGCAAGGTGGAGGTTGAGCCTGCTGTCATCGAGAGGCTCGACAAAGCGCGAAAAGTGCTCGACCAGGTCGCCGCGTCCGGCCAGCAGATTTACGGCCTCAACACCGGGCTGGGCGCCAATCTCGGCACGTCGGTCGAGGGCGATGCCAGCGCCTTCCAGCGCCAGTTGCTGGAAGGGCGAAGCGGCGCTGTCGGCGAGCCGCTGCCGCAAGAAGCGGTGCGGGCGACCATGTTTGCCCGTGCCGCGATGTTCTCTGTTGGCGGTTCCGGCATTTCGCCGGCGGCTTTCACCGCCCTTGTCGATGCGCTCAATGCCGGCGTGCATCCGGTAATGCCGCAGCTGGGCTCGATCGGCGCCGGCGATCTCGTGCTGATGACGGCGCTCGCCCGTCTGCTGACCGGCGACGGCGAAGCTGACTATCAGGGTCGGCGCATGCCGGCGGCCAAGGCGTTGATGATGGCGCGGTTGGCTCCGATCAGCCTGGCGCCGAAAGACGGCCTGTCGCTGATCAACGCCTCGGCGGTTTCAACCGGCAGCGGTGCGCTGGCGCTGGCCGACGCGCTGGCTGCCTTTGTGCAACAGCAGCAGGCGGGAGCGCTGACCATGGAAGGGTTTGGCGCCAACCGCACCATCCTCGATCCGCGCCTGCATCTGGCGCGGCCGGCAGCCTGCCAGCAGCTGGCGGCCAGGGGCCTGCGCGACCTGCTTGCCCGCGACGAAGAGCCGGCGCCGACCACCTTGCAGGACCCGTTGTCGATCCGCTGCATGCCGTCGATCCATGGCGCGCTGATCCAGGGGATCGACCAGGCGCGGCTGGCGCTGGAGATCGAACTCAATGCCGCCGCCGACAATCCGCTGGTGCTGGGCGATGACGGGCTGGTTCTGTCGACCGGCAATTTCCACACCGCATCGCTGGCACTTGCCTTCGAGACGCTCGGCCTGGGGATCGCGCAATGTGCCGCGGCAAGCGTTGCCCGCTTGATCCAGCTCGCCGGCTCCGGCCGCAACGGCCTGCCGAAATATTTGTCGCCGGTCGGCGGCGCCTCGGCCGGTTTCGTGCCGCTGCAAAAGACGGCAACGGCAATCCTGGCCGGCATCCGCCACAAGGCCAATCCGGTGATGCTGGATTTCCTTCCCGTGTCCGAAGGCGTCGAGGACCATGCGACGCAGACCCCTCTGGCAGTGTCGAAATGCGCCGAAATGATCGCGCTATGGCGCCGGCTGATCGCCTTCGAACTGATGGCCGCCGCGCAAGCCGTCGATCTGCGCGATAGCCTCAAGCTGGCGCCCGGCACCGCAGCGATCCATGCTGCGGTGCGCGCGCATGTGGCGATGCTGAGGGAGGACCGGCCGCTGGGAACGGATGCCGAGGTACTCCATGCCATGCTCGCCGACGGAACATGGCAAGGTGCAGCGATGATCGGCAAGGAGGCCGAGTAGTCAGCCCTTTGCGTCCACCCGTTTCATGAACAGGCTGAGCTCGGCCGGATCCATGCGCACGACATGCCTGTCTTCCGGATAGGCGCCGCTATCGACGTCGGCAACGTACTCGGAAAACGCCGCGACGCGTTCGGCCTGCAGGCGATCGTACTCGGCGGCGAAGTTGCGGTATACCTTGGAATGGCGCGGCATGTGGCCCCGGTTCTGGCCAAGAATATCGTCGGCGAACAGATACTGCGCGTCGCAGCCGGTGCCGGCACCCATCGACAGCATGATCAGCGAGGTCCGTTCTGAGATCGCCTTCGCCACCTCGACCGGCACCACTTCGATCTCGGCGCCAAGCGCTCCAACGGCCTCATACTGCTTGACCGCCTCAAAAATCTGCATGGCGGTGTCGGCGGTCTTGCCGACGGCCTTGAAGCCGCCGGTCCAGGTGGCGCGGGACGGAATGAGGCCGACATGGCCGATCACCGGAATGGCATCGTCGGTAAGCCGCTTCACGGTGGCAAAGCCGGCGCTGCAATAGACCGCATCGGCGCCGGCCTTGTAGAGCCGGAACGCCCAGCGCAGGAAATCGTCTGCCGTTCCGATCTCATAAAAATTCTCGCCCGGCATGGTGAACAGGCTGGGCGCCGCATCGCGATACTCAGGGTTGAGCACCAGCTCGGGCGGCACCGAGACGATATCGACCCCTGCCCGCTCGGCAGCCTCGGCCTCGTCCATGGTCAGGACGCGCAGCATGGTCAGCTGGCGCTTGCCCTTCATGGCGCGCAGATCGGCGACGGTCGGTCTCTTTCGGCTCATCGGGATGTCCCTGTTGGCTGGTTGCTTTTCCCGGTCACCTTACCGGCCCCGTAACAGGCCGGATAGAAGGCGGGCTGGTTTATTCGCTACTCGGCCGCCGCCGACATATCGAGCTCGTGAAATTCACCGCGATAGGGCCGCGCCGTCGGCGGCAATTCGCGCTTGAGGAAATAATCCTCGTACCGCAGCTGCTTCAGCAGCACCGGCCAGACCTCGCGATAGGCATGCCACATGGACGGGTTCGCCGCCGGCAGGTCGTGCTTGATCAGCTCGTGCAGCCTCGGCAGCGCATGGTAGGGCACCATCGGAAACATGTGATGCTCGACGTGGTAATTCATGTTCCAGTAGATGAAGCGGCTGACCGGGTTCATGTAGACGGTGCGGGTGTTCAGCCGGTGGTCGACGACATTGTCGGCCAACCCGATATGCTGGAGCAGGCCGGTCAGAACCATGTGCCAGCTGCCATAAAGACGCGGCAGGCCGATCAGCACCAGCGGCAGCCATGAACCCAGCGCGATCGCGAGGGCGATCGTCGCAACGTACACGGCGACATGCCAGCGCGCCGCCGTGATGGCCTTGCCCTGTTCGGTCTCAGGAATGTAGCTCTTTTCGTCGTCCGACAGCTTGCCCAACGCCTGGCGCGCCAGGATCGGCAGCGAATAACGGAAATCGAGAATGCCGGTTAAGGCAAGCGCCGCCTTGACCAGATTTGGCGGCCGCATTACCGCGATCTCGGCGTCACGGCCGACGATGATCGTGTCGGTGTGATGCCGCACATGGCTCCAGCGCCATTGCACCGGATTGCGCACTACCATGAAGCTGGCGATTTCGTAGATCGCATCGTTCATCCAGCGTGTGCGGAAAGCGGTGCCATGGCCGCATTCATGCCAGCGCGAGTCGCTCGACGATCCATACAGCACGCCATAGACGAGCAGGAACGGCACCACCCACCACGTGCCCCAGAACCAGATGATGCCGGCGGCCGAGCCCAGGATGGCTGCGATCCAGATGATGGTATCGCGGATCGCCGGCCCGTCGGAGCGCTGCATCAGTTCCTTCATTGCCTTGCGCGGCACGTCGGTGTGATACCACTCGGCCGAGGCCAGCCCGGTCTCGATCGCCCGGCGGGTGCTTTCGCCGACCAGGCCGTAATCGCGCTTTGTCTTGGCCGTCGGCATCACCGTCTCGCCCTGCCCTTAGAGACCGTTGGCGCGGAATTTCCCGTCGAGGAATGTCTTTGCGCGCGGCACGTCGTCCTCGGTCAGATGCTCGATGATGACCGGGATGTTCGGGTGCTTTTCGCTGAGCCGCTTCAGATAGAGGTCGTAGTTGAGCGAGCCGAGACCGGGCGCCGGCAATTCGATCTCGCCGACGCCGCGGAAGGTCAGCCCCTCATGCGCATCCGCATCGCCGATATCGGCATGCTTTTCCGTCTTGTCGCTGCCGGAGCGTTTCACATCCTTGGCATGCGCGATCCGGATCTTGTCGGCCAGCGTGTCGAACACCTGGTTTAGCACCTGGTCCATGCGGTCGATATTGTGCGCCTCGAAATAATTGGTCGGATCCATCAGCAGGCCGAGGCCCGGATGGTCGACCTGCGCGAACATTTTGACCGTCTCCTCGACCGAACCGACGACATTGTTGACATAAGTTTCGAGCAGGAACACCGCGCCATGGTCGTAAGCCGTCTGGGCAAGATCCGAGATCACCTTGCGGCATTCCTCGAAGCCTTCCTCGGTCTTGTTTTTGGGATGATGCACCCAGTCGGATTCGGTGTTGTAGGTGCCGGTCTCCGAGATCACGTAGGGCGAGCCGAAGTCGCGCGCATTGCGGATGATTTCCTTGAGATAGCCGACGCGCTTCTCGCGCTCGGATTTGTCGGGATGGATGATGTTGGTGTAGCCCGAGATGCAGCAGACCGGCAGATTGTGGTCGCGAAACGTGTCGCGCACTGTCCTCGCCTTGTCCCCGGTGATCTGCCCGGCCGTGAGATCGACATCCCTGAAATGCATGTCGAGCTGCACCGTGTTGAAGCCGAGTGCACGGATGCGGCGGGCGGCCTCGGCGAGCTCATAGGGGAAATAGCCGGTGAATATACCTGCCTGCATCATGATGTGAACTCCTCCCTGTGAGCGATTCAGCCGCCACGCTATTCGGCGGCATGTTCAGTCGATCGATATCTCGGACAGCTTGACGGTGCGGCCTTGCGCCATCGAGCGGTAGCCGGCCTCGACCAGCGCCATCGTCTTGACGTTGTCGGCAACCGATAATGCCGGCGGCGCGCCTGTCTTTACCGCATGCTGCAATTGCTCCATCACGCCGATGAAGGCATGCGGGAACCACATCGTGTCCCAGATCGGGCTGACCCACTTGCCATCCGTCGTCTCGGTCGACGCATAGGTCAGCGTCGAGGCAGCGCCTTTCGGCCAGCCGATGGTGCCCTTCGCGACACCCTTGGTGCCGTCGACGCGCCAGTTGATGTGCTGGTCGTCCAGATAGCCCTCCTGGCGCGGTCCGGACCAGACATCCTCCAACGACACGGCGAGCACGCCGGAGGGAAAGCGCAGCGTCGAGACGGTGATGCCGTCGCTATGCTCGAATGTCGTGCGCGGGTCCTTGCGTGTCAGCGTGGTGATTTCCGAGGGATCGCCGAACAGGAAGCGCAGCACGTCGAGATGATGCACGCTCATATTGGCGAGCGTCAGCCGGTCGTAGTCCTGAAGGAAAGTCTGCCAGTGCGGGATCGCATGCATGTCGATCTGCGCAAAGACGATGTCGCCCAGTGCGCCGCTGTCGATGATCTGCTTCAGAACGCGCATCGACTGGTCGTAGCGCATGTTCTGGTTGACCGAGAGGATCTTGCCGGACTTTGATGCTTCGTCGCGCAGCTTCACGGCTTCATCGACCGACAGCGCCAGTGGCTTCTGCGCCAGGATCGCCTTGATGTGAGGCTGCTTCAGCGCATGGCGGATCAGCGCCGGCTGCTGGTCGGGCGGAAAGGCAAGGTCGACGATCTCGATCTCGGGATTCTCGATCAGCTGTTCCGGCGTGTCGTGCACGGTCGGGATGTCCCAACGCGTGGCGACCTTCTGCGCATTGGAACGGGTCCGCGAGGCGATCGCCATCACGTTGAACCCCGCTTCGCGATAGGCTGCCAGATGGCACTCGGCCATGATCATGCCGGCGCCGATGCAACCGATCCGATATTCGCTGGTGCGAACCCTCACATCCGGCTCGAAACCCTGGCCTGCCATCCATTCCTCCCTTGGACGACAGGATATAACGCCATGGCCGGCCCATCAGCCAAGGTCCGCTCCATCAATTCCCATCAGAACCATGCCGGGGTGACGGTGCGAACTAGTTTGCGGCAATCAGCACGGTGCTTTCCGGCGACCAGCTGAGCACCACATCCTGGCCCTCGGCCAGCCGGTCACTGCCGGTATTTTGGACGATGACTTTTAACGTCTGGCCGGCGCGCTCGACGAAATAGGTGCTGTTGTTGCCGGCGAAAATGCGCTTGGAGATCTGGCCCTTCAGAGCGTTGGCATTGGCCGCATCCGCAACCCCGGCATCGGTCGCGATGCGAATGCGTTCGGGACGCACGGCGCAGCTGGCCTTCGTACCGGCGGCAAGCCGATCACCCACCCCGGCGGCGATCGCCGTGCCGTCAGGCAGCCGGATGCCGTTGCCGGTCGCATCGCCGCGAAAAATGTTTGCGTCGCCAAGGAAGGTGGCGGCGAATTCGCTCTTCGGCCGGTCGTAGATTTCCTCCGGCGGCCCTTCCTGCACGAGCCTGCCGTCCCGCAATATGCCGATGCGGTCGCTCATCGTCAGCGCCTCTTCCTGGTCGTGGGTGACGAAGATGGTGGTGATGCCGATCTCGCGCTGGATGCGCTTCAGCTCGATCTGCATGTCGACGCGCAGCGCCTTGTCGAGCGCGCCGAGCGGCTCGTCGAGCAACAGCACGCGCGGCTTGGTGACGATGGCGCGCGCCAGCGCCACACGCTGGCGTTGGCCACCGGAGAGCTGGTGCGGCCGGCGCTCGCCGAGCTTGCCGAGTTGGACGAGATCGAGCGCGCGCTGCACTTCGGTGGCGATCGTCGCTTTCGTTTCGCCGCGCACCGACAGGCCGAAGGCGACATTGTCGGCAACGCTCATATTGGGAAACAGCGCATAGTTCTGGAACACCATGCCGATGCGCCGCTTCTCGACCGGGACGCGTTCCACACTCTCGCCGCCGATGGAAATGCGCCCGCTATCCGGAAAATCGAAACCGGCGATTTGCCTGAGCAGCGTGGTCTTGCCGCTGCCCGAGGGGCCAAGCAGCCCATAGAAACCGCCATCGGCGAAATCGATGGAGACGTGGTCCAGCGCCTTGTGCGCGCCAAAACTGCGGGAGACGTTCGATACCTGCACGCCGGCCATTATTTCTCTCCGCCGAATTTGAAGAAGCGCGCCGTGAGCAGCATCAGCGCCATCGACACGACGATGATGATGGTCGAGACCGCGTTGATCTCGGGCGTGAACCCCTTGCGGATCGCGGCGTAGATTTCCACCGGCAGCGTCGTCTGCCCCGGCGTCGCCAGGAAGTAGGAGACGACGAACTGGTCGAACGACACGGCAAATGCGAACAAGCCGCCGGCAATGACGCCGGGCATGATCCACGGCAGCGTCACACGCCTCGTCACTTGCCACTGGTTGGCGCCGAGCGAGCGCGCCGCCTCTTCCAGCTCCGGTGCAAAAGTCTGCAGCCGGGCCGAGACGACGACGATGACATAGGGCAGCGCCAGCGCCACATGGCCGAGCAGGATGGCGAACAGGCCGCGGCCAATGCCGACGCCGAAGAAGAAGATCAGCATCGCCGTGCCGGTGATCAGCCACGGAATGGCGATTGGCGGAAACAGCAGCGCCTGCAGCACTTTCTTGCCGCGGAAATCATAGCGGAACAGCGCTAGCGAAGCGGCCGAGCCAAGCACCACTGAGATGAGCGTGGTGATGACCGCGATCTCGAGGCTGTTCCAGGTCGCGGCGATGAGCTGGTCGTTCTGCCAGAGCGAGGCATACCATTCCGTCGTCCATTCGAACGGCAATTGGTAGAAGGGCGAGACGTTGAATGACATCAGCGCCATAATGATGATCGGCAGATAGAGGAAGACGAGCAGCAGTCCGATGTAGAAGCGGCCTAGTCCTTCGAGGATGCGGGTCGTCATCATCAAGCAGCCCTCCGCAGCACCGGCGAGGCAACCGCCAGGATCACCAGCACCACCGCCAGCAGGATGAAGGAAAGCGCCGCCCCCAGCGGCCAGTTGAAGACGGCGACGAACTGGTCCTCGATCACCGTGCCGTAGAACGTGCCGGTGCGGCCGCCGAGAATGCGCGGCTCCATGAACGAGCCGACGACCGGCACGAAGATCAGTGCCGCACCTGCCACCAGGCCGGGCATCGACAGCGGGATGATCACCCGCTTCAGCACCTGCAGCCGCGAGGCGCCGAGCGAACGTCCGGCCTCGATCAGCGAGTCATCGATGGCCTGCAAAGTGAGGTAACAGGTCAGCACCATATAGGGCACGTAGGAGTGCACCAGGCCGATGATGACTGCGGGGTAGGAATACATCAGATCGATGTTGATCTTGAACGGCAGCACGGCGTTGAGTGCCGTGTCGAGGATGCCGCCCTCGCGCAGCACCATCGCCCAGGAGAAGATGCGCACCAGCCCGTTCGACCAGAATGGCAAGATGACCAGCAGGAAGATCGCCTCGCGGCTGCGCCCCTTCAGCACCTTGGCCAGCACATAGGCCGCGGGATAGCCGATGACGACGCACCAGAGCGTCACCTCAAGGCCGAGCCGAAGCGAAGCCAGCAGCAGCGTCAGGTACAGGCTCTGCGAGAAGAAGGCGGCGTAATTGCCAAGGGTGAACGCCCACGGCTTTCCCGACAGCGGCAGGTCGGTCATGAAGGAGAAGAATACCATGGCCGAGAGCGGCAGGAAGATCGCCACCATCAGCCAGAGATAGGCCGGCGCCAGCAGCGGCAGGGCCGATCTCAGCCCGCTGCGCGACGCGACCGCACCCTGTACTGCCATGATACCCTCCTCCCCAGGATTGAAGGGCCAGCCGGCGCCAACCGCCGGCTGGTCCGGACGTGAGCGTTACTTCACGTCGACTTTGAGCTGCTGCCACAGCGCCAGATAGGCCTCGCGCTGCGCGTCGGTGATCGGCGCCTGGAACTGGATGCGCTTGGCCACCTCGGGATCGCCCATCACCTTGCGGTTGAAGGAGTCTTCAGGCAGCGCTTCCACCGCCTTGGTGTTGGCCGACACCGGAGCGCCGACCTTGGTGACCCATTCGACATAGAATTTCGGATCGATCATCCAGTTGATGAAGGCCTGCGCACCTTCGACATTCTTCGAGCCCACCGGGATCGAGAACGCGTCGAGCCAGGCGACGGCGCCTTCCTGCGGAACGACCAGCGAGACCGGCAGCTTGAAGTGGGTCTTGGCGCGATCGGCCGAGCCGCTCCAATAGGTGCCGATGTCGATCTGGTTGGAGGCGACCATCTGGTTCCAGTCGTTCTCCGAACTCCAGAACGTCTTGATCTGCGGCATCAGCGAGGTAAGCTTCGCCTTGACCGCTTCCATATCCTTGATGTCGTTGATATTCTGGCCGGTGGCGATGGCGCCGAACTGCACCGCTTCGACAGCGTCGTCGCGAATGACGACCCGGCCCTTATGCGCTGGGTCCCACATTTCGGCGATCGAGGTCGGCGGCTTGTCGAAGGACTTTTCGTTGATGGCCAGCGCCGTCAGGCCCCACACCCACGGCACGCCATAGACCTTGCCGTCATGGTCGAGCATCGGCGATTGCGCCTTGTCCTTGCTGATGTCGGCATAGTTCGGCAGCTTGGAGGTATCGATCGGCTGGATCAGCTTTTCCGCCATTGCCTGATCGTTGAAGGCGGCGTTGATCATGACCACGTCATAGAGGCCCGGATTGGTGCGGATCTTGGTCAGCATTTCCTGTTCGGAATTGAAGAAGTCGTTGACGACCTTGTTGCCGGTCGCCTTTTCGAAGGCTTCGATCGCCCACGGCTCGTCGGCGCCGTAGCCCTTCCAGTTGAGCACATGCACTTCGGCGGCACTGGCGGCCAGCGTGAGCGCGGAGGTGATGACGGCGGTCGCCGTCAGCAGGGCAGTCAGTCTTGGCATGCGCATGTTCGTTCCTCTCTTGTTTGCCCGCTTGGCGGGTCAGGCTGTCTGATGGGCCTTCTGGTTCTGGCCCGGCTCGCCCGTGGCGGCCTGGCTCAGGAAAGTCTGGATCTCGCTGTCGGTCGGCGCCGATGAGCCGCCATGGCGGGTGACGGAAAGTGCTGCCGCCGCATTGGCATAGCGCGCCGCCTCGAAGGGATGCACGCCGCGCGAGAGTGCACTGACGAAACCGCCGATATGGGTGTCGCCGGCGCCATTGGTGTCGATGGCATCGACCTTGAAGCCGGCAATGGTCTGCGTCTCGCCATTGACCAACCTCACGAAACAGCCCTTGGCGCCGGCGCGGATAACGACGCCTTCGGCCTTTGGGCAGTGGTCGGCGAGCAGCCGGGCGGCGAGTGCCTCGACATCGCCTTGCCCAGCGATCTCGACCGCTTCCGTCATGTTGCAGCTCAGCCATGTCGTACGGGCAAGCACCCGCGACAGGATGGGACGTGGGATATCCGCGATGACCGGCGTTGGATCGAAAACGAAGGGAATGTTTTCTGGCAGCGCCTCGATCCAGTCGGTCAGCGCGTCGCGGCTGCCGGAATAGCTAAGCGTATAGCCCGACGTGAACACCCAATCATCAGGCGCGACCACCACGGGCCTCATCATCTCGAGGCTGAGAATGCTCTCCGCACCGGGCCACGACACGAAGGTGCGCTCGGCATCCCCGGAGATCATGGCGACGCAATTGCCGCTGTCCATGACCGGCGATGGCGACGTCAGCGTTATGATGCCTTCGGCCGCAAAGGCGGCGCGCAAAAAATCGCCATTCGGTCCGCTGCCGAGCTGGCCGCCGAACACCACCGTCATGCCGGTGCGGCTGGCCGCGACCATCATGTTGAAGCCGCCGCCGGCGACCTGCGCAAAGCTCGACGCGGTCTTCTCGCAGCCCGGCGCCGGCAAGGCGTCGATGCGGTAGACATAGTCGACGACGGCGCTGCCGATATGGACCAGACGCCCACTCATGCCGCGGCATCCTTGCTGGCCTTTGCCGTGCGCGCCGCGACGAGGTCTTCGGCAAGCGAGCGCACCTCCCCCATATCTATGCCGACGAGCCCGGCAATGTGTTGTTGCGGCAGTTGCGAAAAGCCGACGCAGGCGCCGGCCATGCCTGAGGCAATCGCGCCGATCGTGTCGGTGTCGCCGCCGAGATTGGCGCTGATGATTGCCGCTTGCCAGGGATCGCCCTGCGCGACTTCAAGCACGGCGAAAGCTGCCGGCACGGACTCCTGGCTGGCCACACCGGTGCCGACGAGATCGGTGATGAGCCCGATCGCATCCCGCATGGTCTTGCCGCGCACGAGCTCCTGCGCCCAGGCGATACGCGCGGCGATATCGCCACCAGTCACCCAATGTCCGAGCCGGGCGCCTCGCCGCGCGGCTGCTACCGCGCTGTCGGAAGCGGCACGCCAGTCGCCACCGGCGACGCCGTGGCTGGCGGCGGCGGCAACTGCTGCGGCCGAAGCGATGGCGATCGAGGTGTTGTGCGTGGCACGGCAAGTTTCGGCCACCTTGGCGACGAAAGCGTCGAGCGGTTCCAGCGGCATCATGATGCCGACCGGCGCGATGCGCATGGCCGCGCCATTGGTGTCGCCCCGGCTTCCCGCCTCTTCCGCCGGCACGCCGTCATTGATGGCGTCGATGGCGCGCTTGGTCGATGGTCCCAGCAGGTCATAGCTGCCGCGCGCCTTGACCTCGCGCTCCCAGTCGAGCAGTGCGTTCACCCAGCGCGCATGATCGAAGCGGTCGCCGGACTGGACCAGAATGCGACCAAGCAGCAGCGCCTGTTCGGTATCGTCGGTGATGGTGCCGGCAACGAGCCCCTTCGACACCGGATGATCGGCAAACGGCGCCACGAAATCCTCGACATGGCCGTATAGCTCGGCGATCCGCGCCGGCGACAGAAGCTGCGTCGGCATGCCCAGCGCATCACCGAGCGCCCCACCGACAAGCGCGCCCATGGCGCGATCGAGCGTGTCGTTGGTTCTGTCCGGCATCGCTCAAAACCTCATATGCAGCGCGAAATGCGCCGGGTTGAGCAGGCTGGTTACATATTCGATCGGCCGGTCGTCGGCCGCACGCGTCAGCCGGCGTCCGCGCAGGAACGGCGTGCCTTGCGGGCAGCCGAGAATGGCGGCGTCTTCGGCATTCAGCATCTCGATGCCGACCCATTCCTCGCCATGGTCTGGGATGAGGCCGGCGCCGCGCAGCGTCTGGTGCAGCGAGCCTTCGCGCAGACCGCGCAGCGGCACGTCCTCCAGTTCGGGCGACAGCGGCAGGCGGCTGCGTTCGATGGAGATCGCATGGCCGTCGCTGGCATTGGTGCGCACCCGGTCGACGGCGATGAAGAACGGGCTTTCGATGCCAAGCAGCGCGGCAAGATCGGCATCCTCGATCACTTCAAGCCGCAGCGTCCGCGTCTCGGCATTGGCGCCGGCATTGGCCAGCGCCCGCGACCAGCCAATGCTGTCATCGACCGGCTTGCCGTCGAAAGTGACGAAGGAGCCGATGCCGACCTTGGTGGTGATCAGCCCGCGGCTGGACAACTCCTCGAGGCCCTTGCGGACCGTGTTGCGGCTGACGGAAAAGCGCTGGACGAGTTCGTTCTCGCTTTGCAGGCGGTCGCCGAAGCCAAGCACGCCGGAGCGGATCTCATGTTCGAGAACGGTGGCGATCTGCTCGGGCTTGCCCGTGCCGGGCGAAAGTTGAACCGCGCGCCGCTTCATATGGGTACCTGTTCAGTAAACCTGTATAGTCCTGTTCGATATTGGAGTTGAAGGGCGACGTCAACGATATATTTGGATTCACGCATATGCGTTGTGCTCAGGTGCCCCGGGCATCGTTTGTTCGCATGGCGACGCTAACCGCGCAGGGCGTCCCGTCTCCGAGACAGAGCGGGGGCAGCGCTTCCCTCAGGCGATTAGCCTTGCGCTCACACGAAGAAAAATTCCTCAATCCGTTGCTTGGCCGTCCGCAGCGCTGGCAGGATATCCCGCTCCATCGCCTCGACGGAGAACCGCGCCGACTGCGTCGAGACGTTGATCGCCGCCACGGTCTTGCCGGCGCGGTCATAGATCGGCACCGCTATCGAGCGCAGGCCAAGTTCCAGCTCTTCATCGACGACGGCAAAGCCATCCGCCCTCGCTGCGTCGATGGCCTTGGCCAGCGCGGCGCGGCTGGTGATCGTCTTCGGCGTGCGCCGTTCGATCCTCGCCTCTGCAAGCAAGGCCTTCAGCTCATCCGCGCCCAGCCCCGCAAGCAGGACGCGCCCCATCGAGGTGCAATGCGCCGGCAGCCTGGTGCCGACATCGAGCGAAACGCTGAGAATGCGGCGGCCAGGAATGCGCGCGACATAGACGACTTCCTCGCCCGACAGCACCGCCGCGTTACAGGCCTCGTCGAACTGGGCGGCCACGTCGCGCATGATGGGTGCGGCGAATGTCCACAGCGAGGCGCCGCCGAGCCAGGAGCGCACGATGGTGAGCAGGCGCGGCGATAGCGAAAACTGCCGGCCGGATTGCGTGGCATAGCCGGTCGCGGTTAGCGTCAGCAGGAAGCGACGCGCGCCGGCGCGGGTCAGCCCCGCCTCCTCCGCCATTTCGGTCAGCGTCATCCCGGCCGGATGCCGGGCCAGTATCTCCATGACTGCAAGGCCGCGCTCCAGCGAGCCGACATGGTCGCGTGTCGTTGCCTCGTCCTCCATGCGGCCTCCGCAAGACAATGCGCCGCCTTGACTCGTCTCGGCGGCGCGATGTAAAAATATCTCATACAAAACAAATGTTCGCAATACGAACTTTTTGAACTTCGGAGTTCTTGGCGATGGTCAATTTCCTGCCGCTCAAACAGGCCGTGGCTGAGAACCTGCATGATGGCGATACGGTCGCCTTCGAAGGCTTCACCCATCTGATCCCGACGGCGGCGGCGCATGAGGCCATCCGCCAGGGCTTTCGCGACCTGACGCTCATCCGCATGACCCCCGACCTGATCTACGACCAGATGATCGGCATGGGCATGGCCAAGAAGATCATCTTCTCCTATGTCGGCAATCCCGGCGTCGGCCTGCTGCGCCGCGCCCGCGACGCCATCGAGAACGGCTTCCCCCGGTCGATCGAGATCGAGGAGCACAGCCATGCCGGCATGGCCAACGCCTACGAGGCGGGAGCTGCCGGCCTGCCTTGCGCGGTGTTCCGCGGCTATCGCGGCGCCGGGCTGGCGGCAGTCAATCCCAACATCCGCTCGGTCACCTGCCCGTTCACCGGCGAGGTGCTTGCCGCCGTTCCTTCCATCCGACCGGACGTGACCTTCATCCACGCTCAGAAGGCCGACAAAAAAGGCAATGTGCTGGTCGAAGGCATTATCGGCATCCAGAAGGAAGCGGTGCTCGCGGCCAAGCGCGCCGTGGTGACGGTAGAGGAAGTCGTCGACAATTTCGACGACCTGCATCCCAACCTCACCGTGCTGCCGCGCTGGACCATCGCTGCGATCTCGGTGGTATCAGGCGGTTCGCATCCCTCCTACACGCACGGCTACTATGCCAGGGACAACGCCGCCTATCTCGAATGGGACGACATCGCCGCCGACCGTGAAAAATTCCAGACCTGGATGCAGGCCAATGTCCTTGAGCGCACGGCGGACGATTTCGCCGGCCGCGTAAAGCATCTGAGGAGCGCGGCATGAGCGGCTTTACTCCCAATGAGATGATGACGATTGCCGCCAGCCGAGCCCTGAAAAACGACGATGTCTGCTTCGTCGGCATTGGCGCGCCGTCGGCCGCCTGCAACGTCGCGCGACTGACGCATGCGCCCGACATCACGCTGATCTATGAAAGCGGCACCATCGGCACCGCGCCCGATGTTTTGCCGCTGTCGATCGGTGACGGCGAACTTTGCGACACCGCCGTCACGACCGTCTCGGTGCCGGAGATGTTTCGCTACTGGCTGCAGGGCGGTCGCATTTCGATCGGTTTCCTCGGTGCCGCCCAGCTCGACAAGTTCGGCAACATCAACACCACCATCATCGGCGACTATGCGCATCCCAAGACCCGCCTGCCCGGCGGCGGCGGCGCGCCGGAGATCGCCACCTCGTCGAAGGAGATCTACATCACCATGGCGCAGTCCAAGCGCGGCATGGTCGAGAAGATCGACTTCTTCACCTCCTTCGGCCATGGCAATGGCGGCGACCATCGCCAGCGCCTCGGCATCGAGACCGCTGGACCGACGCTGCTGATCACCGACCTCGCCATCTGGAAGCCCGACCCGATGAGCAAGGAATTCACCGTGGTGTCGCTGCATCCCGGCGTGACGCGGCAGCAGGTGCAGGACAGCTGCGGCTGGATCGTAAAGTTCGCCGAGGCGCTTGACGAAACGCCGGCGCCGACGGAACTCGAGCTGACGACATTGCGTGACCTGCAGGCCCGCACCAAGGCGGCGCATGAGGGAAGCGGAAAAGAAAAGGCCGCATGACATGACCGAGGCATTCATCTGCGATTACATCCGCACCCCGATCGGCCGTTTCGGCGGCTCGCTGTCGTCGGTGCGGGCCGACGATCTTGGCGCCATCCCGCTGAAGGCGCTGGTCGAGCGCAATGCCGGCATCGACTGGCAGGCTGTCGACGACGTCGTCTATGGCTGCGCCAATCAGGCCGGCGAGGACAACCGCAATGTAGCCCGCATGTCGCTGCTCCTGGCCGGACTGCCGAAGGAAATTTCAGGCTCGACCGTCAATCGCCTCTGCGGGTCCGGCATGGACGCGCTCACCATTGCCGCCCGCGCCATCAAGGCGGGCGAAGCCGAGTTGATGATCGCCGGCGGCGTCGAATCGATGAGCCGCGCGCCCTTCGTCATGCCCAAGGCCGAGACCGCCTTTTCACGCCATGCCGAGATCCATGACACCACCATCGGCTGGCGTTTCATCAACCCGCTGATGAAGAAACAATATGGCGTCGATTCCATGCCGGAGACCGGCGAGAACGTCGCCGAGGATTTTTCAGTGTCGCGCGCCGACCAGGACGCCTTTGCCGTGCGCAGCCAGGACAAGGCCGTCGCGGCACAGGCCAATGGCCGGCTGGCGAAGGAGATTACCCCGGTGACGGTCCCGCAGAAAAAGGGCGATGCGACTATCGTATCGAAGGATGAGCATCCCCGCGCCGGCACCACGGTCGAGTCGCTGGCCAAATTGCCGACGCCGTTCCGGCAAGACGGCACGGTCACCGCCGGCAACGCATCGGGCGTCAACGATGGCGCGGCGGCGCTGATCATCGCCTCCGAAGCGGCTGTGAAAAAACACGGCCTGACGCCGATCGCCCGCATCCTCGGCGGCGCTGCCGCCGGCGTGGCGCCGCGCATCATGGGCATCGGCCCTGCTCCGGCGACACAAAAGCTCTGCGCTCGCCTCGGCCTGACACCGCACCAATTCGATGTCATCGAACTCAACGAAGCCTTCGCCTCCCAAGGCATCGCCGTGCTCCGCCAACTCGGCATCGCCGAGGATGCGGAGCACGTCAACCCCAATGGCGGCGCCATCGCGCTTGGTCATCCCTTGGGCATGTCGGGCGCGCGCATTGCAGGCACGGCTGCGCTGGAGCTTCGCGAGCGCGGCGCCCGCTATGCGCTCGCCACCATGTGCATCGGCGTCGGCCAGGGCATCGCAGTGGCGCTCGAACGGGTTTGAGATCGCACTGCCCTTAATAGGGCAAACCGACATAGTTCTCCGCCAGCGCGGTCGACGCCGCCTGCGAATGCACGAGATAGTCGAGCTCGGCTTCCTGGATGCGCTGGCCGAACTCGCCCGTATCGGGAAAGCGGTGCAGCATCGTCGTCATCCACCAGGAGAAGCGCACCGCCTTCCACACCCGAGCCAGCGCTTTGGCTGAATAGGCGTCAAGCCCGGCCTGCGATTTGTCCAGATAGAATTCGCGAAGTCCGGCAAAGAGATAGCGCACGTCGCTGGCAGCGAGGTTGAGCCCTTTGGCGCCGGTCGGGGGCACGATATGGGCGGCGTCGCCGACCAGGAACAGCCGGCCGAAGCGCATCGGCTCGGCAACGAAGGAGCGCAGCGGCGCGATCGACTTTTCGAAGGACGGCCCGGTAACAACGGCGGCGGCAGTCTGCTCGGGCAGGCGACGGCGCAACTCATCCCAGAAGCGGTCGTCGCTCCAGGCCTCGACGCTCTCATCAACCGGAACCTGCACATAGTAGCGGCTGCGATGTGTCGAGCGCATCGAGCACAGCGCAAAGCCCCGCTCATGGTTGGCGTAGACCAGTTCGTGATCGGCCGGCGGCACTTCGGCCAGCACGCCGAGCCAGCCGAAGGGATAGGTCCGCTCGAAGGTTTTCAGCGCCCGCTCAGGCACCGATTTGCGGCTGACGCCGTGATAGCCATCGCAGCCGGCGATGAAGTCGCAGTCGATGCGATGGCCGACGCCGTCCTTGCTATAGGTGACGTAAGGCGCTTCGCCATCGAAACCATGCAGCGCGACGTTGGCCGCCTCATAGACGGTGGTCAGCCCGGCCGCCTCGCGCTTGTCCATCAGATCGTGCGTCACTTCGGTCTGGCCATAGACGGTGACATGCTTTCCCCCAGTCAGTGCCGTGAGGTCGAGCCGGTGCAGGCCGCCGCCGAAGGCAAGCGAGATGCCGGCATGCAGCAGGCCCTCGGCATGCAGCCTTGCAGCTGCGCCCGCCTCTTCGAGCAACTCGACGGTGCCTTGTTCGAGCACCCCTGCCCGCACCCGGCCAAGCACATGCTCCCGGCTCGAACGTTCGAGGATCACCGTCTCGACGCCAATGGTGCCGAGAAGCTGGCCAAGCAGCAGCCCGGACGGTCCGGAGCCGACAATGACAATCCGGGTGCGCATCAGTGTCCCAGGCTTTCGATCTGTCCGGCGAGTTCGGCGGCGAGCCGTAGCGCAGCCGCGGTCGCAACCGCCATCTGCGGCAAGAGCAGCCATTCCAGCGTCCAGGCAGCACCGGAGCGCTCCTGCTCATGCACCAGCGCCTGATGCATGCCGGAAAGCTGGGTGGCGTTGAAGCGCGCCAGCGTCACCAGCACTTCCGCCTTCACCGGGTTCTGCTTGTGCGGCATGGCCGACGAGCCGCCGCCGCCGGACAGCTTGATGTCGGTTCTATCTTGAGCCATCAGCGCAATGTCCTGGCCGAACTTGCCGAGGCTGCCGGTGATGAGCGATAGCAGCCCGGCGAATTCGGCCAGCGCATCCCGCTGGCTGTGCCATTGCGGCGCGTCGCCAAGGCCGAGCTTTGCGGCAAGGGCCGCGCGCACGGCAGGTCCTTTGTCGCCCAGCTTCTCCAGCGTGCCGGCGGCGCCGCCAAACTGCACCACGAGCAGACGCTTGGATTGCTCCGACAGTCTCTGCTGATGCCGTTGCAGCGGCGTGCGCCACACCGCCACGCGGTCCGACGCCTGAATTGGGATCGCCGGCTGCATGCGCGTCATCGCTGTCAATGCACGGCTGCCAAAACGTTCTTCCAGCCCCACCAGCCGCAGAATGTTTTCAGTCAGCAGCAGGTCGAGATGTTCAATGAGCCGGCGCAGCCGAAGCACCAGGCCAGTGTCGATGACGTCCTGGCTGGTTGCGCCGAAATGCACGCCGGCGTCGTGCGGCGCCCCGACCGCTGCCTTCAACTGGCGCACCAGTTCGGGCACGATCACGCCATCCTTCGCCACACCGGCCCGCAGCCGCGCGGTGTCCGGCTTGTATGACAACAGGACAGGTACAATCGCCGCGGCGGCATCCGTGCCGATAGTCCCGCTTTCGGCTTCCGCTTGCGCCAGCGCGCGCTCGAAATCGAGCATGGCGGCGATTTCCGCATCCACCGAAAAATGCCGAGCCGCCTCCTCGTCGCCGAGCAGGCCGGAGAGCAGCGGATGGTCGAAGGGCGATACGGTCATGTCATTGGTTTCCTGACCGTCAGCTGTCGAAGAAGACCGTTTCCTTCTCCCCTTGGAGATGGACGTCGAAAATATAGTTGTCGCCTTGCCGCTCGGCGATCAGCGTCGGCACGCGCACCTTGTGCTCGATGCGGGCCAGGATCGGATCCTCGGCATTGGCCTTGGCCTCGTCGGAGAAATAGAGCCGCGTGTGGAGGCCGATATTGATGCCGCGGGCGACGATCCACAGGCTGATATGCGGCGCCATCAGCCGGCCGTCGCCATACGGCACGCGTCCCGGCTTGATCGTCTGAAAACTGCACAGGCCGGTTTCCATGTCGGTCGGCTGACGGCCCCAGCCCTGAAAATCCGGATCGGCATCGCCGCGCAATTCGGCCGGCGAATTGTAGAAGCCATTGGCATCCGCTTGCCAGATTTCGATCAAGGCATCCCTGAGCGGCGTGCCGGTGCCGTCGAGCACGCGAATGCGCAAACCAACGCGGTCGCCCTTGGCGTTGTCGTTGAGCATCGTGGCGCCCAGGTCTGTCGGGAAGACGCCGCCGATACCACCGAAATTCGGCGTCAGCCCGATATGCACGTAGGGCCCCGCGGTCTGCGACGGGCTCTCCTTCAGCCGGGTCAGCGATTGCGCCATCAATTGCCCTCCGGCCGGTTTTCGAACAGCGCGGCACGGCGTCCGCGCAGCACGATGTCGAACTTGTAGGCGCGCGCGTCGAAGGGGATTGTCGCCTGCATATCGAGCGCGGCGACCAGCGTCTCGATCGCCGCCTTGTCGCGGATGCCGCGCACGATCGGGCATCGCCAGATCAGCGGGTCGCCCTCGAAATACATCTGCGTGATCAGCCGCTGTGCGAAGCCGTGGCCGAACACCGAGAAATGGATGTGCGATGGCCGCCAGTCATTGGGCCCGTTCGGCCAGGGATAGGGACCGGGCTTCACCGTGCGAAAGGCATAGCCGCCATCGGCATCGGTGATGGTGCGGCCGCAGCCGCCGAAATTCGGATCGAGCGGCGCGAGATAGCCGTCCTTCTTGTGGCGGTAACGGCCGCCTGAATTGGCCTGCCAGAATTCGAGCAGCGCGCCGGAGACGCCCTGGCCGCGCTCGTCGAGCACGCGGCCATAGACGATGATACGCTCGCCGATTGCGCTCTCGCCGGGCTTGGCGAAGTTGTGGGTCAGGTCATTGTCGAGTTCGCCGAGCATGGCGTGGCCGAACACCGGACCGGTGATTTCCGACGCCGTGTTGTCGAAGGCCAGCAGCGCCTTTTGCGGCGAGCGCAGCACCGACGTCTTGTAGTCGGGCGTCAGCGCCGGCGGATGCCAGCCGCGGTCGCGCTGGAAGAAGGCTCCGCTCTCGGGCCTGCGGTTCGAGCCGGCATCAACTGGCATGGCCAGCCCTGCTTCCGTCCATTTCCGAAAACACCTCCTTGGCGATCCTGAAGGCGCGGTTGGCGGCCGGCACGCCGGCATAGATCGCGACATGCAGGAACGCTTCGCAGATATCGTCGCGCGACGCACCGGTGTTGGCAGTGGCGCGCACATGCATGGCGACCTCTTCATCATGGCCAAGGGCGGCCAGCAGTGCCAGCGTCACGATCGAGCGTTCGCGCCTGCTGAAGCCCGGACGCGCCCACACAGTGCCCCAGGCTGCCTCGGTGATTAGCTCCTGGAACGGCCGGTCGAAATCGGTGACGGCATCCTCGCTGCGATCGACATGAGGGTCGCCGAGCACCGAGCGCCTGACGGTCAGCCCGGTTCGGTATCTGGTTTCGTTTTTGGGCAGTTCATCCATGGGTCTGCTTTCTCAGGGGAAGCGCCGCGACGAAATCGCGGATCAGGGTGGTCAGCGCCTCGGGCTGTTCGACGCAAGGGATGTGCGCGGCGTCACGAATGATTTCGAAATGTGCGCCTGGGATCAGATCGGCCAGCCAGCGGACGAGATCCGGCGGCGTCGAGCCGTCCTGGTCGCCAACGACGCAAAGCGTGGGCACCGCGATCGCCTGCGCAGCCTCGGTAAAATCGGCATCGCGCACCGCGGCGCAGGTGCCGACATAGCCGGCGACGGCTTGCCGGGTCATCATGTTCCAGTAGCCGTCGAGCTCGGCGACACGGTCCGCGTGGAAGGCAGGCGTAAACCACATTTTGAGCACGGCATCGGCGATGGCCTGGATGCCTTTGCTTTCGACCGTTTCGATGCGGGTGTTCCAGCTGTCGGCCGTGCCGATCTTGTGGGCGGTGTCGCACAGGATGAGGCCGTCGACGATTTCGGGGCGCCGGGCATAAAACCCTTGCGCAATCAGGCCGCCCACCGACAGGCCGCACAGCACCGCATTGTTCAGTTCGAAATGATCGATCAGGCCCGACAGATCATCGACATGCTCGTCGATCGAGCTGACGCCACCAATGTCGGACAGGCCATGGCCGCGCTTGTCGTAGACCAACACAGGCATTTCGCCACCCAGTTCGGACAACACCTCGTCCCAGACGCGGAAGTCGGTGCCCAGCGAATTGATGAACACGATCGGCCGCGCATTTCCCTTCGCCTTGATATGGCCATGGTGCAGCGTGATGCCGCCAATGTTGACGAATGGCACGATTTCGATCCTCCGTGTTCACATTGCACAAGGCATTTGGTTTGGTAAAATGATATTTTACGCCGTTTCATTAACTGCTAGGTTATGAGAACATGTCCGAAAGCCGCATAAGGTTCCGTCACCTGCGGGCATTCCTTGAGGTAGCGCGGCAAGGCAGCGTGGCGAGGGCGGCCGACTTTCTCCATGTCAGCCCACCGGCCGTGACCAAGACGTTGCGCGAATTGGAGGAGGCGCTTGGCATCGCTGTCGTCGAACGCGACGGCCGCGGCATCAGGGTGACACGGCTTGGCGAAATCTTTCTCGGCCATGCCGGCACGGCGATCACGGCACTGAAGCGCGGCGTCGATTCCGTCCGCCAGGACGGCGCCATCAACCGGCATCCGATCCGCATCGGCGCGCTCCCGACAGTGTCGGCCAAGGTGATGCCACGCGCCATAAGCCTGTTCCTGAGTGAAAATACCGGTGCTGCGATCAAGATCGTCACCGGCGAGAACGCGGTCCTGCTGGAACAGTTGCGCGTCGGTGCGCTCGATCTCGTCGTCGGCCGGCTTGCGGCGCCGGAAAACATGACCGGCTTCTTCTTCGAGCATCTCTATTCCGAACCGGTGCTGTTCGTGGTGAGGGCCGGCCATCCGCTGCTGCAGCCGGGCCAGGACATCTTCGCCCGGCTCGATGAATTCCCGGTGCTGATGCCGACGCGGGAGTCGGTCATCCGCCCCTTCGTCGACCGCCTGTTCATCACCAACGGCATGACGGCGCCTGCGACCGAGATCGAGACCGTCTCGGATTCCTTCGGCCGTGCCTTCCTGCGCCAAAGCAATGCGGTCTGGATCATATCGACAGGCGTCGTCGCCAACGAACTCTCCAGCGGCGCCTTCGTCGCCTTGCCCGTCAACACCGAGGAAACCAAAGGGCCGGTCGGCCTGACGATGCGGACCGACACTGCGCCTTCGCCGGCCTTCACCATCCTGCTGCAGACCATTCGCGAGGCGGCCAGCCAGAACGCCTGAGCACCTTTCGCCAATCTGGCGCAGAGCGGGCCTTCAACCGTATTTCCATAACCTGTTGGTTAACGAAACACCGCAAAATATCATTTTACCAAACCAAACACCTAGGGCACTGTGACGATGGGAGGATCGAAATCGTGCCGTTATCGGCATTGGCGGCGTTCCGCTGCCGCCTCAAGGCCTGCCGGGGCGATCTCCGATCTTAAGAACGGGCGGCATCGATTTTGAGCAGGCCGGCGGTGACCTCCAGGTGCCGTCAGGAAAGGGAGGAATACCAGCATGACCTCAAGCAAATCCGGCGTCTCGCGGCGCCAGTTCATCGCCACATCGCTCGCCGGCGGCGCGGCACTTGCGCTCAGCCGCGGCCAGGCATTCGCGCAGGCCGCCGACACGCTGAAGGTCGGCTTTGTCAGCCCGCGCACCGGGCCGCTCGCCGGCTTCGGCCAGACCGACGGCTATGTGCTCGATCTCGCCCGCAAGGCGCTCGCCAACGGCCTCGACATCGGCGGCAAGAAATACAGTGTCGAGATCATCGACCAGGACACGCAATCCGACCCGTCGCGCGCCGGCCAGCTCGCCAAGGACCTCATCAACAACCAGGCCGTCGACCTGATGCTGGCGGTGTCGACGCCGGAGGTGATCAACCCGGTCGCCGACGCCTGCGAAGCCGCCGGCGTGCCTTGCCTCTCCACCGTCATGCCGTGGGAGGCCTGGTATTTCGGCCGCGGCGCCAAGCCCGGCGAACCCTCGCCGTTCAAATGGACCTATCATTTCGGCTTCGGCGTCGACGAGTTCTTCCGGACCTACATCTCGCAATGGAACCTGATCGAGACCAACAAGAAGGTCGGCGTCATGTATCCCAACGACGCAGACGGCAATGCCATCCGCACCCATCTGGCGCCGTTGCTGGCAAAGCAGGGTTTCACCATCGTCGATCCCGGCGCCTACGAGACCGGCACCACCGACTATTCCTCGCAGATCGCGCTGTTCAAGCAGGAAGGCGTCGAGATCTTCAACTCCTTCCCGATCCCGCCGGACTTCGCCGCCTTCTGGCGTCAGGCTGCACAGCAAGGCCTGATCAAGCAGATCAAGATCTGCCAGGTCGCCAAGACCGGATTGTTCCCGTCCGACATCGAGGCGCTGGGCGATCTCGGCAACAAGATTTCGAGCGCCGCTTACTGGCACAAGGCCTTTCCCTACAAGTCGCCGCTGACCGGCGTTTCGGGAATCGAACTGGCCGACGGTTATGAGGCCGCCAGCGGCAAGCAATGGACGCAGCAGCTCGGCGCCTCGATGTCGCTGTTCGACGCCGGCTTCGAGGCGCTGAAGGCAAGCACCGACGCCAAGGACAAGGCGGCCGTCGCCAAGGCGCTGAGCACGCTCAACACCGAGACCATGATCGGCAAGGTCGACTTCACCAGCGGCCCGGTCGCCAATGTCTCTCCCGGCCCGATCATCGGCACCCAATGGGTGGCGGCCAAGGAAGGCGGCAAATTCCCGCTCGACTACGTCGTGACCGAGAACGCCACCGACCCGAAGGTTCCGGTCGAGGCCAAGCTCCAGCCGTATAACGGCTGACGGACGGCTACGGGGATCGCATCGTGAACGGTTCAGCAAACGCCGCGATCCTCCGCGCTGCCGGCATCCAGAAACGCTTCGGCGCGCTGGTGGTGCTCGACGATGTCGACTTCGCCATGAATGCCGATGAGGCCGTCGGCATCGTCGGCCCGAACGGCGCCGGCAAGACGACGCTGCTCAGCATCTTATCAGGCGCCTTCCCGCCGAGCGCCGGCACGGTCGCCTTCAAGGGTGGCGATGTGACCGCGATGCCGGCTACAGCGCGCTGTCGTCTCGGCCTGGTGCGCACGCACCAGGTGCCCAAGCCGTTCAGCGGCATGACCACGTTCGAGAACGTTTTTGTTGCCGCGTCGCATGGCGCCGGTCTCGCCCGCGACGAGGCCTATGAAGAGGCGCTGGAGTCGCTGAAACTGTGCGGCATGATGGGCGTGGCCAACCGGCGCGCCGAAACGCTCGGCCTGCTCGACCGCAAGCGGCTGGAACTTGCCCGCGCGCTCGCGGCAAGGCCTACGCTGCTTCTGCTCGACGAGATCGGCGGCGGACTGACCGATGGCGAGGCGAGCGAACTTGTCGATACCATCAAGGAATTGCGCCGCCGCAAGATCGGCATCGTCTGGATCGAGCACATCGTCCACATCCTGCTGCAGGTGGCAGAGCGGCTGATCTGTATGGACGCCGGCAAGATCATCGCCGATGGCGAGCCGCAAGCGGTGATGGCCGACCCGGAAGTCGTGCGCGCCTATCTCGGCGGAGGCCCGAAATGAGCCTGCTCGCAATCGAGAATCTGGTCGTCCGCCATGGCCTGTTGCAGGCGGTGCGCGGTGTGAGCTTTACGATCGAGCGCGGCGAAACGCTGGCGCTGGTCGGCGCCAACGGCGCCGGCAAGACGACGCTGCTGCGGGCGATCGCCGGCGCCCATGAGCCGACGGCCGGCCGCGTGCTGCTGAATGGCGCCGATATCACCGGCGTTCCCTCGCACAAGCGCGTCGGCATGGGCGTCGCGCTGGTGCCGGAAGGGCGAAAACTGTTCGTGCAGATGACGGTCGAGGAGAACCTCCTGCTTGGCAAGACCGCCGGCCGTCCCGGCGACTGGAGCGTGGAACGAGTGCTCGACACGTTCCCCAATCTGAAGCCGCGCCGCCATGCCAAGACCGGGCATCTCTCCGGTGGCGAGCAGCAGGCCACCGCCATCGGCCGCGCTTTGATGAGCAATCCCGAACTGCTGCTGCTCGACGAGGTCTCGCTCGGCCTGTCGCCGCTGGTGGTCGACCGCGTATACGCTTCGCTGCAAGGCCTGATCAGCTCCGGCACGACGATCATCCTGGTCGAACAGGACCTCAATCGCGCGCTCTCGGTCTCGGACAAGGTCATCTGCATGCTCGAAGGACGCGTCGCGCTGGAAGGCCCGAGCAAGGGCATGTCCCGCGATGAAGTGACGAAAGCCTATTTCGGCCTGCACAGGAAAAGCGCCGGGAGTGTGCCGGCATGAGCAACCAGATCGTCCAGGGCATCCTGCTCGGCGGCTACTACGCGCTGATCGCCTGCGGCCTCTCCTTCATGTTTTCGGTGATGCGCATAATCAACCTCGCGCATGGCAGCCTGGCCGTGTTTTCCGCCTACGCGCTGTGGTGGCTCGCCTCGCAATTCCATATCTCGCCCTTCGTCGGCCTGCTCATCGTGCTGCCGCTGATGGCGGCCATCGGCTGGGCGCTGCAGCGCTTCCTGCTCGAGCGCAGCGCCCGCGGCGGCGCGCTCCTGCCGATCCTGACCACGTTCGGCCTCGCCATCGTCATCGACAATGCGCTGTTCGAGCAGTTCGGCGCCGACACACGTTCGCTGGCGCCCTATATCGGCAGCCTCTCCTACGATTCCTGGGAATGGCCGGGCAGCATCTATGTCGGCAAGCTTGCCGTGATCATGTTCGCCGCCGCCGTCATATTGCTTGGCGGACTGCAGCTGTTCCTCACCCGCACCAGGCTTGGCCGCTCGATCCGCGCCACGTCGGAAGATCCCGACACGGCCGGTCTCGTCGGCGTCGATGCGCGCCGCGCCAATGCCCTCGCCGCCGCCATCGCCATGGTCACCGTTGGGCTGGCCGGCGCCTTCCTCGCCATGCGCGCCACCTTCGATCCCTATACCGGCGCACCTCAATTGCTGTTCGCTTTCGAGGCGGCGGTGATCGGCGGCGCCGGTTCGCTATGGGGCACGCTGGTCGGCGGCATCATGCTGGCGCTCGCCCAGACCCTCGGCGCGCAGATCCATCCGCAAGGTTTTCTGATCGGCGGCCATGTCGCCTTCCTGATCGTGCTGTTCATCCGGCTCTCCACCTCCGGCCTCGGCCTGCGCGGCCTGCTGCGCCTGCCCGCGAGGAAAGCATCATGAGCGCGGTTTTAAACGCCCCCGTCATCGAGCGCGGCACCTCCGCCTCGCGCATCTCGGCGATCGCGGTCGTCGTCATCATCGCGCTGCTCGCTGTTGCGCCGCATTTCCTGTCGGCCGGCGCCGTCGACCGCATGACCGCCTTGTTCATCTATGTGATCCTGGCGGCGATGTGGAACGCGCTGGCCGGCTTCGGCGGGCTGGTTTCGGTGGGACAGCAAGTGTTCTTCGGCCTCGGCGCCTATTTCACCATCCGCCTGGCCGATGCCGGCCTCAACCCGTTCGCTTCTCTGTTTGTCTCGGCGATCATTGTCGGCGCGATCTCCTGGCCGATGTCGCTGTTCATGCTGCGGCTCAGGAACGGCGAGTTCGCCATCGGCATGTGGGTGATCGCGGCGCTCACCCATCTCCTGGTCAATCTCGACCGGCTGGTGCAAGGCGAGACCGGGACGTCGCTGATCTCGCTCAACGTCTATGACGCCGGTTCCAGGCGGGCGACGATCTACTGGCTGGCGCTGGCCGCGATGACGGCGCTGCTCGCCACCCTGTTTAGCCTGCTGCGTGGCAGCACGGGCGCTGCCATCCGCGCCATCAGGGACAATGAGGAGGCCGCGGCATCGGTCGGCGTGCGCGTCACCGGCACCAAGCGGCTGCTCTTCGTGCTCGCCGCCTTCGGCATCGGCATGGCCGGCGCGCTGTGGTTGGCCACGTCGATCACCTTCCAGCCGAAAACCTACTTCAACGTCCAGTGGACCGCCTACATGATCTTCATGGTGCTGGTCGGCGGCATCGGCACCTTCGAGGGCGCCATTCTGGGTGCGCTGCTGTTCTTCCTCATCGAGACCTGGTTCGGCGGCACCGGCGTCTGGTATCTGATCGGCCTCGGCGCCACGGCGGTGCTGTTCTCGCTCTTCCTGCCGCGCGGCCTGTGGGGAACGCTGGAGGAGCGCTTTGGCCTGCGCCTGCTGCCGGTCGGCTATCGCGTCAGGCTCCCGCCAAACGCCGCAGATGGCGACGCGGCGCCCTCGCCGCAACAGGCCGCAACGCATCCAGAAAAGGCGTGACCATGCTGTTCGGCAAGACCATCCTCATCACCGGTGTCGCCTCTGGTATCGGCGCTCGCACGGCCGAACTTGCCGGCCAACTGGGCGCTGACGTGATCGGCGTCGACGTGCGTGAACCTGCCGCACCGGTCGGCTTCTTCGTCAAGGCCGACATCTCGTTCAAGGCCGGCGTCGACGATCTCCTCGGGCGCCTGCCGCAGCGCATCGATGCGCTCTGCAATGTCGCCGGCCTCCCCGGCAACACCGGTGCGGTGTCGACACTGGCCGTCAACTTCTATGGCCTGCGCGCGCTCTCGGAAGGCCTCGCACCCAGACTTCGTGAAGGCGGCGCCGTGGTCAACGTCGCCTCGATCGCCGGCTATGGCTGGCGCGCCAATCTCAACCGCGCGGCATCGATGGTCGGCATCGAAGGCTTTCCCGATGTGGCGGAGGTGGTCGCCGACCATCAGGTGAAGAACGAGGAAGGCTATTCCGTTTCCAAGGAGCTGCTGCTGTTGTGGACGCAGCGCGCCGCGCATCAGGACCTGTTCAGGAGCCGCGGCATCCGCGTCAATGCAGTGAGCCCCGGCCCGGTCGAGACGCCGATCCTCAAACAGTTCCGCAATGTGCTGGGCGACGCCCGCGTCGATAGCGACATCGCCCGTGTCGGCCGCGCCGGCACATCGGGCGACATCGCGCCTGTCGTGCTGTTCCTGTGCTCGGACGGCGCACGCTGGATCAACGGCGCCAATGTGCCGGTTGACGGTGGGCTTGAAGCATCGATCAATGCCGAGGTGCTCGGCTTCTAGACCATGATCCCGAAAAGTGGGAGCCGGTGTTCGGAATCAGATCGTAGTCGATAATAGGTAGAAAAGACGCTCGACGGCGAGCGAGGGAGAGAACAATGGACATCGGACTTCTGATCGACGGCGATAAAAGGGATGCCTCCGGCTCAGCCTCTTACGAGCGCATGGACCCGTTCACCGGCAAGCTGGCGACCCGCGCTGCCGCAGCCAGCATCGCCGACGCCAATGCCGCGGTCGAAGCCGCTGCTGCCGCTTTCAAGACGTGGTCGAAGACCGGTCCGGGCGAGCGCCGCGCTTTGCTGTCCAAGGCGGCCGATGTCATGGACTCCAAGGTCGGCGAATTCACCAAATTGATGATGGAAGAAACCGGCGCGACCGGCCCCTGGGCCGGCTTCAACGTCATGCTCGCCGCCAAAATGCTGCGCGAGGCAGCCGCCATGACGACGCAGATTTCGGGCGAGGTCATTCCCTCCGACAAGCCCGGCACGCTGGCCATGGCGATCCGCCAGCCGGCCGGCGTCTGCCTCGGCATCGCGCCGTGGAATGCACCGGTCATCCTCGGAACCCGTGCCATCGCCATGCCGATCGCCTGCGGCAACACGGTTGTGCTGAAAGCTTCGGAAATGTGCCCAGGCACACACCGGCTGATCGGGCAGGTGCTGGTCGAGGCCGGCCTGCCCAAGGGCGTCATCAATGTCGTCACCAATCATCCCAACGACGCAGCGACAATCGTCGAGGCACTGGTCGCGCACCCCGCCGTAAGGCGTGTCAACTTCACCGGCTCGACCAAGGTCGGCAGGATCATTGCCGAACTCGCCGGCCGTCACTTGAAGCCGGCGCTGCTCGAACTCGGCGGCAAGGCGCCGCTGGTCGTGCTCGACGATGCCGACATCGACGCCGCGGTCAATGCCGCGACCTTCGGCGCCTACATGCATCAGGGCCAGATCTGCATGTCGACCGAGCGTCTGGTCGTCGATGAAAAGGTCGCCGACGAATTCGTCGCCAAGCTCGCCGCCCGCGCCGCGCAGCTGCCTGCCGGCGACCCGCGCGGCCATGTCGTGCTCGGTTCGCTGATCAGCGACCAAGCCGCCGACAAGATGGAAGAACTGGTTGCCGACGCCGTCGCCAAGGGCGCCAGGCTTGTGGCCGGCGGCAAGCGCACCGGAACCGTGGTCGAGGCGACATTGCTCGACCACGTGACGCCAGCGATGCGCGTCTATTCGGAAGAATCCTTCGGCCCGGTCAAGCCGGTGGTCCGCGTCAAGGGCGAGGACGAAGCGGTATGTGTCGCCAACGATACCGAATACGGCCTGTCTTCAGCCGTGTTCAGCCGCGACATCCGCCGTGCCATGGCGGTTGCCGCGCGCATCGAAGCCGGTATCTGCCACATCAATGGCCCGACCGTCGGCGACGAGGCGCAAATGCCGTTCGGCGGCGTCAAGGGTTCAGGCTACGGCCGCTTCGGCGGCAAGGCCTCGATTGCCGAGTTCACCGACCTGCGCTGGCTGACCATCGAGGATCCGGGGCAGCACTATCCGTTTTGACTCCACCTTCTCTCACAGGGGAGAAGGAAAGGAGCCCTCAGGGCCGTTGCCTGGCGAGCCAACGGATTCCCGCATCAAAACCCGGCAAGGCTCGAGCCACGCGATCGGCGGCCCCTCCCGGAGTTGTAAATCGTTTAATCGTGGGTATTTTACCCCTCAAGCACATGCCGCCGGACGGCGGCAAGCGGTTTTGGGGACTACCACAAGCGCAAAGCAAAATACGCGATACGGATCGCGCCGGGGAGGAATCGTCATGCCAAACAAGACCCTGCCGCTGGTCATCAGCGCGCCGGAACCACGCACGCTCGACCTGATCTTCACCTCACCGCAGCTGGCGCGCCTCAAAGCGCATTACCGCGTCGTCGAGACGACGGCCGAGGGCGTGGCGAACTTGCCCGCCGACGTGCTTGCCGAAGCCCGCTATATTATCGGCCAGCCGCCGATCTCGCCCGAGACCTTGGACCGGATGCAGGCGCTGCGTTGCGTCTTCAATGTCGAGACCAACCTCATCAACAACATGCCCTATGAGACGCTGTTTGCGCGCGGCATCCATGTCGTCACCACCGGCCTCGTCTTCGCCGAGCCGGTGGCCGAGCTTGGCCTCGCCATGGCGCTCAACCTCGCCCGCAACATCGTCGATGCCGACCTCGCCTTCCGCAAAGGCGAAGAGCTGTGGGGCGGCGACGGCAATTTGACGGCGCGGCTTCTGTCCGGCGCCGATGTCGGCATCATCGGCTTCGGCGATCTCGGCCGTGCGCTCAACCGACTGCTGTCGGGTTTTCGCACCCGCACCAAGGTCTTCGATCCCTGGCTGCCGCCATCGATCCTGATCGACAGTGGCGTCGAGCCGGCTTCGCTGGACGAGGTGCTGTCGACCAGCGATTTCGTCTTCGTCGTCGCTTCGGTGACCTCGGAGAACCAGGGTTTTCTCGGCACCGATGCTTTTGCCAGCATGCGCAAGGGCGCCGCCTTCATCCTGCTCAGCCGCGCCGGCGTCGTCGATTTTCCGGCCTTGATGGCGGCGGTGAAGAGTGGTCACATCCTTGCCGCCAGCGATGTCTTCCCCGAAGAGCCGCTGGCGGCGGACCATCCGGTCCGTGCGATCCCCGGCTTCCTGCGCTCCGCCCACCGCGCCGGCGCGCTCGACATCGCCTTCAAGCGCATGGGCGACATGGTTCTGGAAGACATGGACCTGATCGACCGCGGCCTGCCGCCTCTGCGCTCCAAGCGCGCCGAGCGCGAGACCGTGTCAAGGATGCGTTCGAAGCCGGCGGACAGGAACTAGTTATCGCGATAAATCCGTCTGAAATGGATTTCGGAGTTGGCCAAGCCGCGTTGTCATCGTCGCTCAGGATGACCGCAAGCGCGGGAACCTTTGCACGGCGATACCCCGCCAGGCCTGGCCGGCGGGGTATTGATTTGCGGATCACGTAAAAATCTGCGTGCTATCCGGCCGCGACGCCGGCAGCTGAGCGATTGGCCAGCACCAGCCCGACCTCGCCGACGACCTGCTCGACGCGCTTCAGGATGGGTTCTGCCCGCAGCACGCCATCGGAAAAATCCTTGTCCGTGGCATAGACTCCTGTCGGCAGCGTCAGCGCCTCGAAGAAGCCGAACAGCGGCCGCAACTGGTGCTCGACGATCAACGCGTGGCGATCGTTACCGCCGGTGGCAAGCAGCACCACCGGCTTGCCGCGCAAGGAAGCGGGATCGAAGAGGTCGAAGAAGTGCTTGAACAGGCCGGTGTAGCTGCCCTTGTAGGTCGGTGACCCCACCACCAGCACATCGGCATTGACGACGCTGTCGAAGACTGCCCGGGCCCGGCCGTCGAGATCGCGCGCCCATTTGGCAGCGCCGAGCGACGGGCCGAGGTCTTCGATGTCATAGGTGCTCGCCGACAGGCCATGCTGGCGCGCAATATCCCTGACAACCTGGTCGACAAAACCACGCGTCTTGGACGGCCTAGTGAAATTGCCGGAAAACCCGACGACGGTTGGATTGGGCATGTTTCTCTCACCTCTCGCGGCGGGGTTTCATACCGCATATTTACAGGCTTGCGCCTGCCGCAAGAAGCAAATGACTGACCTTGCAGCACCATAGTGAGGAATTTTTTTCCGTTTGCCCGCTCGTCTCAGGCCGCGAGAAGCGGGCCATAGGATTCCAGGTAGAAGCCGGGCGACCTTGCGCAGGTCCGCACCGCCTCCCTGGCGGCAACCGTTTCCTGCCACCGCAGCAGGCGCTCGCATTCGGTCGGCATGACGAAGCCCAGATATTTCTCAAGCACGCACAGCTGTTCGAACCAGGGATAGAAGGCGATGTCGGCGGCGCTGAATTCCGAGCCCAGCAAAAACTGTTCGTCCGCCCCTCGCAGGGCGAAGGCATGCTGTTCCACAAAGCGCAGATCGTCGGCAAGCTGGGCCTTGATCCGCTTATGAACCATAGCGTCGGAACTGTGCATCATGGTTGCCGTCCGGGCGTAAAGCTGCGTGTCGGCGAAGCTGATCCAGATGCGCGCCTCAGCGCGGGCCTGAGCATCCCTGGGGAAAATCGGCCGTTCGGGGAATGCATCATCGAGATATTCGCAGATGATCGCCGACTCCCTGACATATTGCCCCTGATGGCGCAGCAGCGGCACCTTTCCCGTCGGCGTGAGTTTCAGGAACCACGCCGGCTTGTTGCGCAGATCGATTTCGATTTCCGTCGCCTGCAGGCCTTTCTTGGCAAGGGCGAGCCTGACACGGTGCGCATAGGGACAAAGCTGCGCGACAAAAAGCTCGATTGGCGGCATGAATAACTCCTGAGTTTCGTTATCGCCGACAAGCGGCCTGTCGGGCATAGCTAGGTCCAGTAAGGCCGGCGCGCTATTCGACAGCGTCTAGATTAATTTATCGATCGTCTGTTTCTGGAGCGAAGCGTGGACCTCCTGGCTACCCTCATGCGCGAATTGCACTTCGCAGCCGCCGGGTACCGGCGCCTCGAACTGGCCGCGCCCTGGGCGATCTCGTTCAGCCAGGCTGGGCTTCGCGGCATTCACGTCGTCATCAAGGGGCGATGCGAGGCGGTGTTCGGTGAGGAAGATGTCGAGCCTCTCGATGCCGGCGACCTGATCATTGCACCGCGCGCCGATCCGCATGTGCTGCGGTCGCCCGGCGCGCTCAAAAGCGCGAACGTCCCCGCCGCCGAACTGGCGACCCAAACCGCAGCCGGGCGTATTCGCAGCGGCGGCGAAGGCGAAAAGACCGTCATCCTGTGCGGCGCCTTCGCCTTTCGCGACGCCGACCATCCGGCACTTGCCGGCCTGCCGCGCATCGTTCACATCCGGGGATCGAATGGCCGTCTGCCCAAATGGCTGCGTGGCTATGTCGAGGCCTTGCTGGTGGAAGCGACCGACGAAGGTCCCGGCAGCGACGTGGTCATGGCTCGCCTATCTGGGGCCATCGTCACGCGCGCCTTGCGCTCCGGTCTGGAAAGCATGGACAATCCAGGTTGGCTGAGGGGATTGCAGGACCCCGCGATCGCCAGAGCGCTCGCGACCCTGCATGAAGCCTATGGCCACGAC